>NZ_JAEMED010000036.1:9193-21689 GCF_016458205.1 Streptococcus sp. 121
GCGATCGAAGAAGCCTTGGCAGCGAAAGAAGCAGCGATTGACGCATCAGACGCAACTGATGAAGAAAAAGCAGCAGCTAAGGAAGCAGCAAAAGCAGAAGCGGACAAAGCTAAAGAAGCAGTCGATGCAGCAGAGACAGCAGATGCAGTAACAGAAGCAAAAGATTCTGGTGTCAAAGAAGTTGAAGCTGTACGGGTACCTGCTAAGAAGATTGGTGAAGGTACTGAATATGATAAACCGTCATTTGATCTTGAAGGATGGATGAAAGCTCAGAAAGCCGCCAAGGATGCGATTGATGCAGCTGCGGAAGCTAAGAATGCAGCTATCGATGCTTCTGGTGCGACCGATGAAGAAAAAGCAGCAGCCAAAGCTAAGGTAGCGGAAGAAGTTGCGAAAGCAAAAGCGGCAATTGATCAAGCAGCTAGTGTAGACGCAATCAACACTACAAAGGACGAAGGTGTGAAATCTGTTTCAGCTGTTGAAGTACCATCGAAAGATGAAGTTGCAGCAGCTAAAGAAAACGCTAAGAAAGCGATCGATGAAGCAGCAGCAGCGAAGAAAGCAGAAATTGATGCACGCGCTGATTTGACAACTGCAGAAAAAGCAGCGGCTAAGTCAGCAGTGGATGCAGAATCAGCTACAGCGAAGTCTGCAATTGATCAAGCCGCAGATGTGAATGCTGTTAACAAGGCTAAAGACACAGGAATTTCTGCTATCAATGCAGTAGATCCAGTAGCAATGGCGAAAGCAGCGGCTAAAGAAGCGATTGATCAAGCAGTTGCAGCTAAAAATGCAGCGATTGATGCATCAAGTGCCACAGCGGCTGAGAAAGCGGCAGCCAAAGCTAAAGTAGCGGCGGAAGCAGCTAAAGCTAAAGCAGCCATCGATGCAGCACCAAGTCTTTCAGCGATTGATCAAGCCAAAGATGCTGGTATCGCAGCTATTGCAGCCGTGAAAGTTTCTTCAGCAGTTTCATCTGTTGAGCAAGCTAAGGATGAGGCTAAGAAAGCAATCGACGCAGCTGCGGAAGCTAAGAATGCAGCGATTGATGCATCAAGTGGAACAGCAGCTGAGAAAGCGGCAGCCAAAGCTAAAGTAGCTGAGGAAGTAGCTAAAGCCAAAGCAGCGATCGATGCGGCAAGTGATGTAGCAGGTGTGTCAGCAGCGATGGAAGCTGGACTAGTAGCGATTGCTTCTGTTCAAGTTCCAGGTCAAGCTGGTCAAAGTGCTCCGTCAACTCGTCCAGTACCTGCTAAGGGTGATTCTCCAATTAAACAAGTGGAGCAAGGAACTCTACCTAACACTGGTAGTCAAGAAAACGGAGTAGCCGTTGCTCTTGGTCTCGGTTTGATTGGTACCCTAGGTTTGGTACAATCCAAACGTCGGAAACGTCGTTAAGATGTTGCAAAATAGGATTTCTGACTCTGTTAGAGAAATAGTGAAATCCAGAATGAAGGGGAGGGAAACCTCCTCTTTTTTTGCTCTTATTCAAGTTGGTTTTTTTCAGTAGGTCTTAATGTAATAGGGGACTTTGTCAAGCCCGTAGAATTGCTATTTTTGAGTGTATTTCGTAAAAGACCAGTTTTTTGTGGAGTTTCTTGAGTTGACTTAGGAAACGCTTTCATTTACCATAGATATATAGTTTCATTATCTATGGAGGTGTTAGGAATGAAATCATTTGAGAAAAATCAAAAATTCTCACTTCGAAAATACTCTGTTGGTTTGGTATCTGTGATGGTTGGTTTGACCTTCGTCACTGCAAATCCCGTATCAGCAAATGGCCAGCAGGATGGAGGAGAGAGTGGAAATATTGAGCAATCCATTCCGGATCTAGTTGAGGGGACGGTTGTTGAACTGGATAGGGAAGCAGAGCCGGTCGCAACTGCTGATGACAGCAAACTTGAGCTTGAACAGCCTCAACAGCCTGAACAACCTGAACAGCAAAATCCAGATGTGCCTGTAGTTGAAGAAGCTGCTTCTTTAGACAAGGCAGATAAAGTGGCTCCAGTAGAAGCACAGCCTCGTTCACGAAGAGTGGCGAGATCCCTACAGGATGAGGGAGAATTGATTCCCCATACTAATGACACGCGCACAATCTATGAAGGGCCATGGGAAAATTTTGGAGATTCTCATGGGAGTGTTTCTGGCAGTGTCCATATTCCTTTTGTAGGGAACCGTGTAGAAATCTACGGTGACCAGTTCCAAGGGGGAGCTCAAATTTCCATTGCAGTAGATGGTCGGCAGGTTGCAGTTGTCAATACAGATGGTCCGCAAGAATTAGCGAAATTACTCTATACAATTGAGAATTTAGAGCTCAAAGAGCAGACCTTGACCATTCAGCCCATTAATAATCTCTACTATTCACATGTAGGAGTTAAGATTTTTACAGATGAGCAGGTTCCGCAGGAAGAAGGAATTCATGCGGTTTATGGAAGTGTTAACCAGCATACCAAGCAAGGGGAGTACTCGCAATTCCTTCGGCAGGACCCGCAAGATCAGGTAGTTTCTCGCCTTTGGTTAGGGGATCAGGATAACCGAAAATTGGTTATTGTGAATAAGAACCAAGACTTGAAAAATGCCCGGATCCAGGTCAGTGATTTTGTCGGTGAGGGCGGTGTTATTCCAGCCTCTGCTCTCAAATCCTTCTTTATTAAAGAGACCGAGGGACACATTGGACGCGGTTTTGTTTATGGAAAACTCCCTGGTCCAGAGGTGCCACGTGAAAATATTCCGGATGTATTGGATAAGGCTGCTCAAGTGGA
This sequence comes from Streptococcus sp. 121, assembly GCF_016458205.1. GTDB lineage: Bacteria > Bacillota > Bacilli > Lactobacillales > Streptococcaceae > Streptococcus. Next base: position 11,956 of record NZ_JAEMED010000036.1, read on the forward strand.
TGTGGCTCGTGGTCAGCTTCAACCGGTTTGGCTGCAGTTAACCTTGCCTGAAGGGGTTCAACCAGGCAAGTACAAGGGGACTGTTCGTGTGCTAGCGGATAACCTCCAGGAGACGGTTGAGCTCGATTACCATGTACAAGTGCTGGACTTGAAGGCGGATGGAAAAAAACGATTCAGTATGGATCTCTGGCAGTATCCGTTTACGACTGCTCGTTATTTTGGTTTGAGTCAGGATGAATGGTTTGGGAATCGCCATTTAGAGTTGTTGCGGAAGGAACTATCGGAGTATGTCAAAGTTGGGGGTAGCTCGATTACGACCACTATTTCCGAGGACCCGTGGAACTCCCAAACTTATGATGCCTATCCAAGTATGGTTAAATGGACCAAGAAGGCGGATCAGACTTTTAGTTTTGACTTTACGAATTTTGATAAATATGTTGACTTAGCCCTTTCACTAGGGATTGATCAGCAGATCAAGTCCTTCTCGCTAACTCCTTGGGATAATCAAGTTGCTTACTTTGACGAAGCTAGCAATCAAATGGAGAAGGTCAAGTTACCAACCGGTAGTGCCGAATGGAAGAACATTTGGGGACAATTTTTGACCGCTTATATTCAGCATTTGGATCAAAAATCTTGGTTTGACAAAGCCTTCCTCTCCATGGATGAGCGTCCAATTGCGGATATGGAGCATGTTCTTGAATTGGTCAATCAATTTAAGAATAAAGAAGGAAAACGGCTAAAACTCAGTGCAGCCATGAATTACTCTGCCGAAAAGGCAGACATCCTGAATCATATTGAGGATATTTCCATCAATCTAGCCCATATTCAGGATCCAGATTTAGTACGGCAACTGGCGGAAGACCGTCGACAGAAGGGCTTTACTACAACACTTTACACTGCAGTTGGTGACTATCCGAACTCAGTAGCTCGTAGTGCTCCAGTAGAAAGTGCTTGGACCCTTTGGTATGCGGCATCACTAGGTTTAGATGGCTATCTTCGTTGGGCTTATGATGCCTGGGTGAAGGATCCTCTTAAAAATATTGATCACTGGTGGTGGGAAAGTGGGGATCCATTCCTTGTTTACCCAGGGGATAAGGGAGGCGATGAAACCCCAAGAACCAGTCCTCGTTTTGAGCACTTGAAAGCAGCGAAGGCCCAAATTGAAAAATTAGCCTACATCAAGACGCTATCTCCGGAAGCAGCTCAAGATGTAGAAAAACTCCTATCTTCTGTAAAGCGGGAATATGGAAGAACCAATGCTTATCATGCGACAGAATCTACTGGCCGTCAGCAAGATGCCCGAGTGGAGGCTGAAGTCAATCGTCTCAATCTGGCTGCCGATAGTTTAGCGGTCAAATACGCGAGCCTAATAACACCTGGAGCGCAGATAGCAGAACGTGGTTTGTCAGAGAACTATGTCCCTCGGATTGAAACACAGGCTATTCCAGGATCTCTTCAAGAAGGGCCAGAGAATGCTGTTGAAAATGTTTTGGATGGAGATCCATCTACAATTTGGCATAGTTCCTGGGATGGTAGCCCACGTAAAGACCTTTGGGTAACGATCGATGCTGGCAAGGTTCGTACTTTAGATGGCTTAGCCTACTGGGGTCGGTCTGATGGCGGCAGCAATGGTAAGGTTCAAACTTACGAAATTTACACAAGTCTGGATAATCAATCCTGGGATTTAGCAGGTACTGGTAGCTTTAACAATACAGGTGACTGGGAAGAAGTCTCCTTTAAACCAACTGCAGCTCGCTATGTGAAGCTAAAAGCTCTGCAGACTGTTGGTGACAGTGGTCGTGCCAATACCTTTATGGCAGCAAGTGAGCTACGAGTGCGCGAAGATAAGACCACAGATCCAGTGGCTCTAGCAGCGAAAGAGCAAGAAGAGCGTTTGGCTCTGAAGAAAGTACTCTCGATTGATGCGGGGCGGAAGTACTTCTCTGTAGCTCAACTCAAAGATTTAATGGATGCGGCTAGTCAGCATGGCTATACAGACTTCCACCTCCTGCTAGGAAATGATGGTCTCCGTTTCCTTCTGGACGATATGAGTTTGACTGTCAATGGTCACTCTTATTCTAGTCAAGAGGTCAAAGATGCTATCCAAGTTGGAAATGATCATTACTACAAGGATCCAAATGGTTCGGCTTTGTCCCAAAATGAAATGGATGAGTTGCTGAATTATGCCAAGATGCGCAATCTAAAGGTTATCCCAGTTATCAATAGTCCGGGACATATGGATGCTATCTTGGTGGCGATGACGGAATTGGGGATTGATCATCCGAATTTCCAATTTGATGGACTTTCTTCAGAGAGAACGGTGGACATCACCAATGAGGAAGCAGTTGCGTTCACCAAGGCTCTCATTGATAAATATGCTGCCTACTTCAGTGGTAAAGTGGATATCTTTAATATTGGTTTGGATGAGTTTGCCAATGATGTAACAGATTCGGCGAAAGGTTGGCGGATTCTTCAAGGAGATCCATCTGTTGTGACCGGTAAGGACTATCCAAAGGACGGCTACAAACGGTTTGTGGATTATGCCAATGATTTAGCAAGGATTGTTAAGAGCCATGGGCTCCAACCAATGGCCTTTAATGATGGTATCTACTATAATCAAGAAGAAGGTGCCGGTCAATTCGATAAGGACATTATTGTGTCTATGTGGACTGGTGGATGGAATGGCTATGACGTCGCTTCCTCTAAATTCTTATCAGACAAAGGGCATGCTATTCTGAATACCAATGATGCTTGGTATTATATCGTTGGTCGTGATAATGCTAATGGAGGATGGTATAACTTAGACCAAGCCTTAGAAGGAGTTGAGAACGCTCACCTCAATGCAATTCCAAAAACTGAGGGAGCAGATGTTCCAAGTATCGGTAGTATGGTGGCCATTTGGGCAGATGATCCAAGCCGTGAGTACAAACCAGAATTGGCCAAACAACTCATCAAAGCCTTGGCGGACAAAAATCCAGCTTATTTCTTGGCGGATTACAGTGCCGCACAAGTCTTGTTATCTCAAGTACCAAAAGATTTATCCATCTACACGCCAGAAAGTCTAGCCAGCTTCAGACAAGCCTTTAAAGCAGTGAAGTGGAATCATCATAGAGGCGAGCAAGGACAATTAGATCAAGAATTGGCAAGTTTGTCTCAAGCTTTTGAGAACCTGGTCTTGAAACAAGGTAAGATACTTGAGAACGGCACTCGTAAAGACTTGCCAAGCTACGACTTTGGCACCAGCGTAGGCGACGGCACCCGTAAAGACTTGCCAAGTTACGACTTTGGCACCAGCGTAGGCGACGGTACTCGTAAAGAGTTGCCAAGCTACGACTTCGGCACCAGCGTAGGCGACGGTACTCGTAAAGACTTGCCAAGCTACGACTTTGGCACCAGCGTAGGCGACGGTACTCGTAAAGACTTGTCAAGCTACGACTTTGGCACCAGCGTAGGCGACGGTACTCGTAAAGACTTGCCAAGCTACGACTTTGGCACCAGCGTAGGCGACGGCACCCGTAAAGACTTGCCAAGTTACGACTTTGGCACCAGCGTAGGCGACGGTACTCGTAAAGACTTGCCAAATTACGACTTTGGTACCAGCGTAGGCGACGGTACTCGTAAAGAGTTGCCAAGCTACGACTTTGGCACCAGCGTAGGCGACGGCACCCGTAAAGAGTTGCCAAGCTACGACTTTGGCACCAGCGTAGGCGACGGTACTCGTCAGGATTTACCAAGTTTTGATCTGTACTCCTATAAGAAGAAGGATTTACAAAACCCAGACTTATCACTCTTGAACCAGGCTAAGCCTAAAGCTCCTCGTCCGATTGCTGGACAAAAAACAGACTTGCATATTCAACAAGTTGCGAACACCGGTATAGCCAAAGAAGATGTGAAGAACAATACTGAAGCTAGGAAACACCCAGAGTCTCTTCCAAATACTGGATCAGATGCTGGTTATGTACTTAGTGTGGCAGGACTAGCCATGTTGACGACTCTTGGTGGAGTGAAAGCGAGACGGAAAAAATAGCCCTCAATGGCTTCTAATACTCGAAACAGTTCGAAATCTGAAAAGGCAATCCGATGAAGACAGAACTTAGGGTTCGGCGAAGAGGATTAACACATTCAGATTTTGAAATGTAATGAGTATAACCTTCTTCACTTACTAAAACAATAACAAACCTTTGAAAGCCCCTCGAATATTACCGAGGGGCTTATCTTTTGTGAAGTTGAGTATAGGGCTTCCCAGAAGGAGGACGGTAAAGCACATCACCTCCGTTTTTGAAAATAGCAAAACAACAGAAGTGATACGTTCCGTGTTGAGGAGACAGTTGAATTAAGCTGAACTTTAGTACTGTCTACTCAAGTAGGACTATATACTCTTTTAGTTTATCTTTTATTACTGTGTTAGCTCGTCTTGCCGTACTTTAGTACTGCCTGCGACTCGCTGCCTTGTACTAAAAGCAAACTAAAAGACTATATCATCATTACTGGGGATTTTCATGTTCTAAAAGCCAGATTTTTCGCTCGATTCCACCGGCATAACCAGTTAGGGAACCATCATGACCCAAAATTCGGTGACAAGGGATGATGAGGCTAATGGGGTTGTGGCCAACTGCTCCGCCGATAGCACGTGGAGAGGTGGGGCGACCGTTTTTGCGCTCAAACGCCATCGCCAGGTCGAGATAGCTTCGGGTTTGTCTATAGGGGATTTCCAAGAGGAGGTCTAAAATCTGTTGTCGGTAAACAGTAACTTCGGGTTTTAAGGGAAGCACGTGTGGCTGTGGATTTTCACCGGCAAAATAGGACTGCAACCAGTCTTTACTTTGTCCCAGAATAGCATTGTTTCCTTTGGGGATAGCATCTAGATTATAGCCTGCTCCGAAGTAGGTTTGGTCTTGAAACCAGACACCATGGAGTGCTTTATCGTCTGCAAGTAGAATGAGTTTTCCTAGTGGAGAGTGGAATTCTGTTTGTTGGAGCATGGTTCACCTTTTGATAATGGAATCGAAATTTTACAGGACATTAACAGATAAAAATCTATTACTTTTAAGAGAAATGATGAGTTCAAGGAAATAATACTCATTAAATTTCAAAATCTGACGTTGTCAAGCCTCTTCGGTGAACTTTAGTTCTACCATCATCGGCTTTCCTAGTCATCTTTTTGAAATTTTTCGAGTATTCCGATTTAGAAGTTAGTTAAGTATAAATAGTTGACTTAAAGAACTTGGAGCTTTTCTTTTAGGGCTTCCGTTAGCACATGTGAAAAGTTAATTCCATTTTCAATTGCGAGTCTATTGATGTATAGTCTTTTAGCTTGTTTTTAGCACAAGGCAGCGAGTCGTAGACAGCTCAAAATCTCCTGCAGAGATTTTGAGTGGCTGATAAAACTTTTGAAGAAAGTTTCAAATAAGTACGTCAAGACGAGCTAACACAGTAATAAAAGATAAACTAAAAGAGTATAACTGGGATAGTCAAAGTTTTTTTTAACAGGCTTACCAAAGTGTTTTTCTCTAGCAAGTTCTAAGTTAATCGAGATTGGAACAATAAACCGATTTGGAAAACGTTCTTGGATTACCTCTAAAGTAGAAGCAAGTGGAAAGGCTTTCCCCGCTTCTTCAGCAAGAAGTAGCCAACCTTCCAAGAGATCTTGGGCCATAAAGAGTGCTTCCTGCATATCAGATCCAGAACTATAGGTACCTTCTAAATCTGGGAAGGAGATGTTGATTCCATCTACATCGAAATCAAAAATTGCATAATAGAGAAACAGATGGATACCTCCATTCAAATAAGACTCACTTAGTATAACTGTAGATAATTTGTATTAGGAAGTCAAATAAAAACTTACTCTAAACGAACCCCTAGATAAGATAAGCTCATAGCCAGTTCGGTTTCTGCTATAATGGGGTGAGATAGTCTTTTAGCTTGTTTTTAGCACAAGGCAGCGAGTCGTAGACAGCTCAAAATCTCCTGCAGAGATTTTGAGTGGCTGATAAAACTTTTGAAGAAAGTTTCAAATAGGTACGGCAAGACGAGCTAACACAGTAATAAAAGATAAACTAAAAGAGTATAAGGAATAGAAAGGCGATGTTATGACCCATACCATTCAATACCAATTGTCAGGCGAATTCTCCCCACCAAAGGAAATCTACCTTCTGAGCCAGTCTCCAAGGCGACGAGAACTGTTGGATTTTCTTTCTCCAAAAATTGTCGGGGTAGACGTGGATGAAAGAGCTGTCGAGGAAGCCTCCATGGAAATATTTAAAGAACTTCCCTTCTTGGAGCGGGCAGGAAAAACTTGTTGTGATTTGGCTTTAGCCAAAGCACGAGCTGTTGAGGTGGAGGATCCGGCGGTTTTAAGGATTGCTGCTGATACCATGGTTGTTTTTGGAGAAACGATTTATAATAAGCCTCATGACCGTGAGGAAGCTGAGTCCATGTTTCGTTCCTATTTTGGACAAACCCACCAGGTTGTATCAGGGGTTTGCCTGAAACAGGGGGATTCCCTAGATGTATATTATACGGTAGCGGACATTCGCTTTGTGGAATACTATCCAGAATTAGAGCCGGTCATTCAAGCCTATCTAACTTCTGAATCGCCAATGGATAAAGCGGGAGCCTATGGCTTTCAGGATTTGGATCCACGGTTCATTGATTATGTGGCTGGAGATGTGAATACCATCATTGGCCTTCCGGTAGCGGAGACGGCTAAGCGTATTGCAGCTATGGGGAGTGTGATATGAAGCGATTAAATATCTTGATTACAATCCTCCAGCATACTGGATTTATGAAATTTGCCTTGTCTTTTGCCGGATTTTTATTCATGGTTGGGTCACTCTTAACGGTGGTGGAACCCGGAATCCTATCATTTTGGGATGGGGTCTGGTTTGCCTTTGTGACCTCCACAACTGTTGGATATGGTGATTACCAAGCCGTTACTTTTTTGGGACGCTGGTTGTGTGTGTTTTTGACGGTTTATGGAATGATTTTCTTTGCCGCCCTATCGGGTGTAGTCATTAACTACTATACGGAATTGCGAAAAGAGGCGAAGGAGCGTGACAGATAAGGATTTTTAGTGAGCAAAAAAGGGCCTTGTTGAGGCCCTTTCTTTAGATAAAATAGATCTTATGCGGATCATTGGATTCACGGTGATTTTTCATATAAAAACGAATGAAATGAGTCCAGATAAGGAAGATGGTTGCTGTGGTAATAACGGTAACTGTGAGCGGTGAGCTGGCAAAGATGAGGCTCCCAAGAAGTCCTAGTCCGAACAGGCTCCAATAAGTGATTTGGTAGGAGCGAGTCCACTTGTAGGCAGGCTTATTGTAAACCCCATTTAATATGATGGCCAGGAGGAAGGCGAAAAGCCCACTATAGAGGAAACCAACGACGAAGAGGTGATTGGCTTCGTGTTCACTGAGGAAGGTCATGGAAACAGTAATCATGAGAATTCCAGCAAAGATGAGATAATGGCTGTAAATGAGACGCATACCTAGGGTATTGAGACTTTCATCCAAGACGTGATCGAATTCACCGAAATAGAGTAAGAAGAGCAGAACCACGATAAGCAGGAAAAAGATGGAATGGGCTCCGAATGTATCAGCCTGGAAGAAGGAGGCCACTCCAACAATCATTTCTCCAAATGAAATAATAACGAGGAGGGAAATTCGCTCTACGAGATGGGGAAAATTGATGGGAATAAGCCCCATGGGTTTTCGGTAGGCAATTGGCATAAGGAAGGAAGCCATGATAGAAGCAAAGTAAACCCAAATTCCATATTGATAGGGAAGTAAACCCGCAATGAGCACACCGATGGTTCGAACGGCTAGTATTTTTAAAAAGGCACCGATGAGTTCACGTTCTTCTTGAGTTTTACTCTGTCTAAATTGAACAGCGTATTGAAGGAGAAGGGTGCCCGATAGAAGAGCAAAAATAAGATCGAATACATGGAAATTACTCTGCCAGTCCAAGGTAAAATAATTGGAAATCAGCATCATTAGTCCCATATCTACAAACATGATACTCATATTAAACAAGGAATTTTTCCCAAAACGATTGGTAAACATGGTTTGAATCATCCAAGTATTGACCAGTAAGAGTAGGCAGGTTAAAAAAGAGAAAAAGTGGAAGGGAGGCAAAACTCCTTCTTCCAAATGGTGGATAAGTCCAGTGGTTTTGGAAATGGCATAAACAAAAACGAGGTCGTAGAAGAGTTCGGTGAACTCAACCCGCTTGTGTTGAACGATTGAAGACATTGTGTTTCCTTTCTATGATTCGTAGGTGATAATGGTTAGTTGACCTTGGTCATATTCGGCCAAGAAGATTTGAGAGGTTTCCTCATACCCAAGGACCCCTAGTTGTTCCTGCAGCCATTCAGGGTTCTTGTCCAACAATTCCAAGATGTCGACTTGGACAACACCATCTGTAATGACTGGATACTTGGGGTTGGCTTCTCCAGCTTGGACGACAATGAGTTGGCCATTTTGTTCCAAAACAGCTCTTTTGACATCGGCAATACGGAAAATCCCCTGACCACGCAGTTTTAAGGTCAAATCGGCAGCGGTAAGTCCTGCGGCTCGACAGGCTTCCACATCTACTTTTCCTTTTTGAATCAGGACCCGTGGTTGCCCATCGATGATTTGTTTAATGGTGTGGTTATGTGTCTTTAACCATTTGAGACTAAGGACTAAGATGGTCCAAATCATTAAAATGATGACATATTGGAGAAGGGTGATTGAAGGATTGTAAATAACCCCTCCGATGATTCCCCCCAACACATAGTTTTGTACCTGGTCCGTAGCAGAGTTGGGGGCCAGGTTACTTTTGCCAGAAATGTTGATTACCACAATTAAGGTTAATAAGCCAATGGCTAATTTAATCGTGGCATCTAAATAGAGTATATTCATTGGTTTACCTCCACTAGTTCTAAGTCAAAAGAGTGTAGGTCCATTTTTTCCAAGAGATAAGTATCCGGTTCGCTGCCGGAGATGGCTCGGTAGAATTGACCGTCTACATATAGGAGAGCCCCATTGGTCTCAGCAGAAGTGTTGACATAGACCTGATTGGGTTTGACCTTTAAATTCTCGGATACCTTTTCAATGAAATGGATTGAAGTTCGATACTGATTGTTGGCCTGACTGTTGGCCTGCAAACTTTCAAATCCAGATAAACCAGACACGAGTAGCGTCAAGCCTAGGATAATAACCAGTTCACGGTACTTGGAATCTCGTTTATCTCTGTAGGCCAGAAAAGCAGTGTAGCCCAGAATCAGTAATAAGGCTATCAAGAAAGCGGCTAGCAGCCAATTGTCTTGACGAATTTGATTCAAAACAAAGTCATAGGAATAGAACTTCATGAGGCTCCTTTCATAAATATACTCTTTTAGTTTATCTTTTTTGACTGTGTTAGCTCGTCTTGCCGTACTTATTTGAAACTTTCTTCGAAAGTTTTATCAGTCACTCAAAATATCTGCAGGAGATTTTGAGCTGTCTACGACTCGCTGCCTTGTGCTAAAAACAGGCTAAAAGACTATAATACTCATTACATTTCAAAATCCTTCTTATTTTAGCACACTTTTGAGTTCTGAAAAACCTCCTTTCCACGGAAAATGAAAGTCTAGTGGTGAAATGTCAAGTTCAAAGTTCTGAGCAGTTACTCTTTTTTTCAGAAAAAAGGGCGCACTGAAAAGAGCTAGCGAAAAATGATGTTTTTCAATCAATTTTCACTAGATTTTCAAG
>NZ_JAEMED010000037.1 GCF_016458205.1 Streptococcus sp. 121
ATAAAGGGGAAATCCTTTTTTGTCTAGTCGAACGTTTCACCCAATGGGTGAAAAGCAGAACCTTCCAGAAACCCTGTAATCAATACGGTTTCTGGAAGGTTTTTAAGTTAGGTATGAATAATTTGGGGTAAATTTTTTTCTATTTTACTTCCAAAATCTCAAAATCTAACCCGGATGTTCTGAAATGTCTTCAAAACGTCCTGAACGGTAAAATTGGATCGATTTAGGGTAGGTCAATAGGTGATTTTCAGACAGACGGACTGGGGATGTGCTATAATGGAAATAATAGATATGAATGAGGATTTTCCATGTATATTGAAATGCAAGACGAGACTGGGCGCGTGTCCCGGGATATGATGGTTGATATTGAAAAGCTGGTGCAATCGGCAGCCAAGCGAATTGGAAAAGAAGACAAGGAAATGGCCATCACTTTTGTAGATAATGAGCGCATCCATCAAGTGAATCTGGAATATCGTGGAATGGACCGGCCGACTGATGTTGTCAGTTTGGAGTATAAGCCAGAAGAGTCGATCTCTTTTGAAGATATGGACATGGACGAGGCAGACTTAGCGGAACTCATGGGTGAGTTCGATGCCTACATTGGAGAACTGTACATTTCAGTAGACCGGGCTTTAGAGCAGGCTGAGGATTATGGCCATTCTTTTGAACGGGAAATAGGCTTTTTGGCTGTTCATGGTTTTTTACATATCAATGGTTATGACCATTACACCCCGGAAGAAGAAGCAGAAATGTTTGGATTACAGGAAGAGATATTGACAGCTTATGGACTCACAAGGGAATAAACGCAAGTGGAAAAATCGAGATCTCATCTCTAGTTTAGAGTTTGCCCTAACCGGAATTGTCACGGCTTTTAAAGAAGAGGCTAATATGCGCAAGCATTTGGTTTCGGGAATTCTCGTTGTTGTGGCAGGCTTGATTTTTCAAGTTTCGGCGATTGAGTGGCTCTTTTTGTTGCTGAGTATCTTTATGGTGATTACTCTAGAAATTGTCAACTCAGCGATTGAGAATGTCGTGGATTTGGCTTCTAATTATCATTTTTCGATGCTGGCTAAACATGCAAAGGACATGGCTGCAGGAGCGGTTTTGTTCTTTTCTGGCTATGCTGTGATTACGGGACTGATTATTTTTGTCCCCAAAATTTGGAATCTATTTTTTTAAAGAATGAAGGAGAATGAATGTCTTTTAAATCAGGTTTTGTGGCGATTCTAGGTCGTCCGAATGTTGGAAAATCGACCTTTTTGAATCATGTTATGGGGCAAAAAATTGCCATCATGAGTGATAAAGCGCAAACGACACGAAATAAAATTATGGGGATTTATACGACCCCAGAGGAACAAATCGTCTTTATTGATACCCCTGGTATTCACAAGCCTAAAACGGCTTTGGGCGATTTCATGGTCGATGCAGCTTACTCAACCCTTCGTGAGGTGGATACCGTCCTCTTTATGGTGCCAGCTGATGAGCCTCGCGGTAAGGGAGATGATATGATTATGGAGCGCCTGAAACAGGCTAAAGTTCCTGTGATTTTAGTTGTGAATAAATTGGATAAAGTGAATCCAGAACAATTGTTGGATCAAATCCAGGACTTCAAGGATCAGATGGACTTTAAGGAAATTATTCCGATTTCTGCCCTTCAAGGGAACAATGTGTCCCACTTGATTGATGTCCTGTCCGAAAACCTTGAAGAGGGCGTGCAATACTTCCCAGAGGACATGATTACAGATCATCCAGAGCGTTTCCTTGTATCTGAGATGATTCGTGAGAAAGTGCTTCATTTAACACGAGAGGAAGTTCCTCATTCGATTGCGGTGGTGGTTGACAGCATGAAGCGCGATGAAGAGACCGATAAAATTCACATCCAGGCTACCATTATGGTAGAACGCTCCAGTCAAAAGGGGATTGTGATTGGCAAGGGCGGAGCTATGCTCAAGAAAATTGGGACCCTTGCCCGGAAGGATATCGAAACCATGTTAGGAGATAAGGTCTTCTTAGAAACCTGGGTTAAAGTGAAGAAAAATTGGCGAGACAAGAAATTGGATTTGGCCGATTTTGGTTATAATGAAAAGGAATACTAATGCCAGAACTACCTGAAGTAGAGACCGTTCGCCGCGGTCTTTCTCCATTGTTACGAGGAAAAGTCATTTCCCATGTGACCATTTTTTATCCACCCATGGTACGGACTGGAGCTGACGTTTTAGCACATGACCTGCTAGGACAGAAAATTCAAGATGTCCAGAGACGGGGCAAGTACCTCATTTTTGATTTGGGGCAACATGTTCTTTTGTCTCATCTGCGGATGGAAGGGAAGTTTTTCTTTCAAGAAGTAGCTCAAGAACCCTTGAAACACCAGCATGTTCTGATTGATTTTGAAGATGGTTCTCGTTTGGTTTATCAGGACGTTCGAAAGTTTGGAACCTTGGACTATTTACCCAAGGCAGATTTAGCAGCCTATTTTCAGTCCAAGAAACTAGGTCCAGAACCAGTTGAAGAAGCCTTTCTCCTCAAGGAGTTTCGAGAGGGACTAGGGAAGTCGCGAAAACCTGTGAAGCCCCTCCTTTTGGAGCAACGGCTTGTAGCTGGTTTAGGGAATATCTATGTGGATGAGGTTTTATGGAAGTCCAGGATTCATCCTATGCGTCCTGCTTCAAGCTTATCTGCTCAAAAAGCTGGGCAACTTCGCAAGGCTATTATTGAAACCTTGGCTGAGGGAGTAGCTCGTGGTGGTTCGACGATTCGTACTTATAAAAATGCTTTTGGGCAGGCAGGGACCATGCAGGAAACCCTGAAAGTCTATGGTCAGGAAGGTCATCCCTGTCCTCGTTGTGGTCATCCGATTGAAAAAATCAAAGTTGGAGGAAGGGGGACACATGTTTGTCCCCGGTGTCAAAAGTTATGAAATCCAAGATCATAGGTTTAACGGGTGGTATTGCTTCTGGCAAAAGCCAAGTCACCCACTATTTACGGAAACTGGGATACAAGGTAGTGGATGCTGATCAAGTAGTTCATGAATTACAGGCTCCCGGTGGGGCCCTCTATCAGCTTCTAGTGGATTACTTAGGCGATGGGATTTTAGAAGAGTCAGGAGAGTTGAATCGCTCCCTACTAGCTCAACGTTTTTTCTCGGATGCGGATTTGCGTGCTTGGTCTAAGCGGGAGCAAGGGCGCGTGATTCGAGAGGCTTTGGCAGCAGAATGGGAGCAGGCTCAGAAGTCTGGGCAGGTGGTCTTTTTTGACATTCCGCTTTTGTTCGAGGAGGATTACGTGGACTGGTTCGATGCGATTTGGCTGGTCTATGTGGATGAGGCTAGCCAGCTAGAGCGCCTGATGCGGCGGAATAATCTGTCCGAGCGTGAAGCCCGTAAGCGTTTGGATAGTCAGTGGTCTTTGGAACAGAAGAGACCTTTAGCCAGTCTTATCCTAGACAATCGTGGCAGTCTTGAACAACTTCACCAGCAAATTGATCAGATCTTGTCTGATTTGAGGGAAGGCTTTTAACCGATAAATGGGAGAATATGAGAATTAAAATTCAATTGCGCTGCCAATCTTGTGGCGGTCAAAATTATATCAGTAGTAAGAATCCTCAGTCGCATCCAGATCGGATTGAGGTGCTCAAATATTGTCCAAAGGAGCGTCAGGTAACCACTCATCAGGAAATGAAGTGAGGTCTTTGGTTTACAAGTTGGAGAAACTATGCTAATATAGAAGGGATTTGAAGGAGTTCGGCAATGTTTCAATTATTATTAACTGTATTTTTAGTCCTATCTGTTATTTTGGTCATGGTCATCTTTATGCAACCAACTAAGAATCAATCTTCTAACGTTTTTGATTCGAGTGCAGGTGATCTGTTTGAACGTACAAAAGCTCGGGGATTCGAGGCAGTCATGCAGCGAACAACTGCTGTCCTAGTCTTTTTCTGGCTAGCGATTGCTTTGGTCTTAGCCGTGTTATCAAGTATTTAGTACTTAACGAATTTCAAAATCGGAAGACTTGAAAAATTTCAAAAAAATGGCTAGGAAGGCCTCCTCGATGAACTAAAGTTCATCGAGGAGGCTTGACAAAGTCAGGTTTTGAAATTTAATGAGTATTAGCATTTAGGGCGAGTTGGAGCAAGATCACACAGGTCTTGCGTGCAACCGCCCTTTTTTGAGAGGTGTAAATGAGAGAAGAAATTCTGGCCCTATTGAAAGAATCTGGGTCAATGTCAGTGGATCAGTTAGGGGATTCCTTGGGAATAAAAAGCGCCAAGGGATTTACGAATCTGGTCAAAGAAATATCCCGTTTAGAAGAACAGGGAAAGTTGTCCTTTACGGATGAGGGAACAGTGGCTTTGAGAGAAGTGAAGAAAAAATCGGAGGTTCCCAAACTTGAAGGGATTTTCCATGCCCATAAATCAGGCTTTGGTTTTGTGACGGTTGATGAGGCCGAGCCAGATGTTTTTATCGGTCGTGATTTTGTCGATCAGGCGATAGATGGGGATCGGGTTCAGGTGGAAATCCTTAAAGTTGCGGATCGTATGAAAGGGTCTTCTGCGGAAGGGAAAATTGTTGATATTCTGGAACGTTCGCTGACCCGAGTCGTTGGGAAGGTTGTTTTGGAAGAAGGCAAGTCTAAGTATCCGGCCTATGTTCGTTCTCGTAATCAAAAAATTCAACAGCCGATTTATATTCAAAAAGGCGATTTCCAGTTAGACGGTACAGAAGTGGTAAAGCTGAAAATCCAGCAGTACCCAAGTAAAAAGCAGAATTATTTTCTTGCAGAATTAGTGGAAATCGTTGGTCATGTAGATGACACGGGAATCGATGTGTTAGAGGTTTTGGAATCTTTGGATATTGTCTCTGCTTTCCCTGAGGCTGTGTTAGCAGAAGCGGAGGCGATTCCTGATGCTCCGAGTGCCAAAGACATGGAAGGGCGACTAGATCTTCGTTCAGAATTGACCTTTACCATTGATGGTGCAGATGCTAAAGATTTAGATGATGCCGTTCACATCAAACGTCTGAAAGGCGGCAATTTTGAATTGGGAGTTCATATTGCGGATGTCTCTTACTATGTGAAGGAAGGGTCTGCTTTGGACAAGGAAGCTCTGGAGCGTGGAACTTCCGTCTATGTGACGGACCGTGTTGTTCCCATGCTACCGGAACGTCTGTCCAATGGAATTTGTTCCCTAAATCCGCAAGTGGACCGGCTGACCCAATCGGCTATTATGGAGATTGACCGTCGAGGTAAGGTCGTGCGGTATCAGTTGGCTGAAACAGTTATTAAAACGACCCAACGGATGACCTACTCGGATGTTAACGCCATCATTGCTGGGCAAGAAGAGGTGATTCAAGGCTATCCCGAATTACTGGAATCTGTGGAGGCTATGGTTGAGCTGCACAGGATTTTGGAGCAGATGCGGATTGATCGTGGAGCACTTAACTTTGATACCAACGAGGCAAAAATCTTAGTCAATGCTAAAGGGAAGCCGGTAGACATTGTTTTGCGTCAACGAGGCTTGGCAGAGCGAATGATTGAGTCCTTTATGTTGGTCGCCAATGAGACCGTTGCGGAGCATTTCTACCGCAAGGATTTGCCTTTTATCTATCGGATTCACGAAGATCCGAAAGCGGAGAAACTACAGAAATTTATCGATTTTACATCCAGTTTTGGCTTACGAGTTTATGGGACGGCTTCCAAGATGACTCAGGCATCGCTTCAGGATATCATGGCTGCTGCTAAGGGAGAGGTCTATGAAGAAGTTCTATCTATGATGCTCTTGCGGAGCATGCAGCAGGCCCGTTATTCGGAGCATAATCATGATGGGCACTACGGCTTGGCTGCTCCTTTCTATACCCACTTTACCAGTCCGATTCGGCGCTATCCAGATTTGATGGTCCACCGGATGATGCGGGACTATCGGAAGAGTGCTGAGAAAGCAGGGCATTTCCAAGAAATATTGCCAGCCATTGCCAGACAGTCTTCTAATCGCGAACGCCGCGCCATTGACGCGGAACGTTTTGTGGAATCTATGAAGAAGGCAGAATTTATGTCGGACTTTGTGGGACAAGAATTTGATGGGGTGATTGCCTCGGTCGTGAAATTCGGACTCTTTGTCGAGCTCCCGAATACGGTAGAAGGTCTCATTCACGTGACCAACCTACCTGAGTTTTACCATTTCGATGAACGGACACTATCCCTGCGTGGTGAACGCACCGGGACAACCTTTAGAGTGGGCCAACCCATTCGCATTCGCGTTGAACGGGCCGATAAGGAAACTGGAGAAATCGATTTTGCCTACCTAGCTGGCGGCGAGGTGGAGAAGAAGTCCTCTCGTTCTAAACGCTCGCGAGGCGAGCGCAAGGAAAAGCGGGAACAGTCCCAACCATTTTACAAAAAACAAGTCAAAAAAGGAGGTCGTCATGGCCAAAGGAGAGGGAAAGGTCGTCGCTCAAAATAAGAAAGCACGCCACGACTATACCATCGTTGATACCATTGAAGCGGGAATGGTTTTGACCGGAACGGAAATCAAAAGCGTTCGGGCGGCCCGGATTACGCTGAAAGATGGTTTTGCGCAAATTAAAAATGGCGAGGTTTGGTTAAGCAATGTTCATATTGCCCCTTATGAGGAAGGCAATATCTGGAACCAAGATCCAGAACGCCGTCGTAAGCTCTTACTCCATAAGAAGCAGATTCGAAAGTTAGAACAGGATACCAAGGGGACTGGTATGACACTAGTCCCTCTGAAGGTTTATTTGAAGGACGGCTACGCCAAATTGTTGCTGGGGTTGGCTATAGGGAAAAAAGATTATGACAAGCGGGAATCCATTAAACGCCGCGAGCAAAATCGTGATATTGATCGGCAGATGAAGAGCTTTAACCACCGCTAGGAGGTAAAAATGCACATTTCCAATCGTTTCAGCATCGGTGTCCATATCTTGGTTCTGGTAGCACGCCAAAATGAAGAAGACATGCTGACAAGTGAAAGCTTGGCTGGAAGTGTCGGTGTGAATCCTGTCATCGTTCATAAAGTCATGTCTCAACTCCGTCAGGCTGATTTGATTCAAACCAATTAAGGTATGGGAGGTATGGAGCTCGGACGCCAACCTGAAGAAATCACCTTGCAACAGGGGGAATTGGAGCAGACAAGCTATTTCGCTATCATGATAGGCCCAATCCCCAATGTGAGGTTGGTCGGACCATTCATGGCGTCCTGGACCATCACCTTGATGAAGTGAAGGTTGCTATGGAAGTATCCTTGAAGCAGCAAACCTTAGAAGATATCCTTGAAACGAGTCAAGGAAAAATTGATAGTCCTGAAAACCAATCCTGAGGGGTTGGTTTTTTGTGTTAGAGAGAACAGTATGTATAATTTTTGGGGAGTTAGGAGCCTATACTCATTGCATTTCAATATCTGATGTTGTCAAGCCTCTTTGATGAACTTACTGATTGCGTGCCTTGCACGCTTAATGGATAATATTCAACAGGTTGTTGAACGGCCATCATCAGCTGTCCTCGTCATTTTTTTCAAATTCCGCGATTATTCTGATTTTGAAATTCCCAATTTGTATAAAGTCATAAAAAGAGTAGAAGTCTGATATATCTCTTATAATTATCAGATGAATTATAGCTGTTTTTTTCAATATTCAACTTTTTTTCGTAAATCACGTATAAATTGTTGACAAATCATCAGATGAATAATAGGATAATAGTAAGGAAAGCGTTTTCGAATATCACAAATTGTCTTAGGAGGTTTATGATTATGGAAAAAAGAGTCGATAAGCGGATTGAGGACGTGACCTACAATAGAGCGAAGTTCTGGCAAATTCTATTGTTCTCATTAAATAACGCCTCTACCAATATTTATTTGATGGCTTTTACTTTTGTCACTTATCTATCAACGGGCGTATTAGGGCTCACGGCTCTCTTTGTCAGCCAATTAATGGGTTATGTACGGATTTTCGATGGTTTTATTGATCCGACTATTGGAGTTTTAATTGATAAAACAGATACCAAGTTTGGGAAATATCGTCCGATTCTAGTTTTAGGAAATGTAATTACTGCAATTTCATTGATTTTAATGTTGGGCTTACAGAACTTAGATGAAGGAATCAGAATGCCTCTATTTTTAGTGATTTTGATTATTCATAAGATTGGTTATTCATTGCAACAAACCATTACAAAAGCTGGACAAGTCGCATTGACCAATGATCCTAAGCAGCGCCCTATCTTTAATATGATTGATGGAATTGCAACAACACTGCTTTTCACAGGAAGTCAAATTTTTATTTCTGGAAGTATGGTTCCAAGACACGGTGGTTTTACAGCTAGCTTCTTTACAGAACTTTTTCTTGGGGTCATTATTATTTCTGCTATCTTGGCAATCTTAGCGATTGTTGGTATTTGGGAAAAAGATAACAAGAAATACTTTGGATTGGGTGATAAGACCCAAGAAACTAGTCTTAAAGACTACTGGAAAGTTATCAAGGGCAACCAGCCTCTTAAAGTTTTGTCCATTTCTGCAGCATTTGTTAAATTTGTGAGTCAATTATTTGGAGATTCAGTATTAGTCGTGATGCTTTATGGTATTCTTTTTGGTGATTATGCCTTATCTGGTCAGATGTCACTATTATTGATTCTCCCTGGTATTTTGGTGAACTTGGGTGCTGCACAAATTGCGCGGCGAAAAGGTCTACGATTTGCTTACGTAACTGCTCTTCAGGTAGGGATATTTGGTCTTGTTGGCTTAGCCTATTTCCTCTTTAGAGCTGAGCCTGGAATGTTGAGTTTGACATCGTTGAACTTGTTCACAATAGGATTTTTTATAACCTATACTTTGGGTCGTTATGCTTCTAGTGCTCCATCTGGCTTGGTACTTACGATGGGAGCCGACATTACTGACTATGAGACATCTGTCTCTGGTCGTTATTTGTCAGGGATGATTGGAACCATTTTCTCACTAACAGATTCAATCGCATCTTCTTTTGCGCCGATGGTGATTGGATTTGTATTAGCTGGTATCGGATTTGGAAAAGAATATCCAACTGTGGAAACAGCTTATTCTACAGACTTGAAAATGGCAACAATTATTTTAATGATTGTCATTCCTGTGGTAACGCTTAGCCTCTCACTTTTCCTCATGAAATTTTATAACCTTGATCAAGAAGAAATGGCTCGAATTCAAGAGAAAATTCATGTGATGAAAGCTGCAAAGGATGAAGAACGAGTTATGGCAATTGCCAAAAATGTACCACTAACAGATATGGACTATGTGGATGTCAAGCAATATAAAGTCGATCAATACGATGAAAAGTAATGACTTTTTGGATTCGGAAAAGCTTAGCAATGCTGAGCTTTTCTACTAGAAAGGGGGATCTATGAAGAAAGTCTTATCGATAGGGGAGGTACTGATGCGCCTTTCACCGCCTCATTATCAAACTCTACAACAGACTGGGATGTTCGATATTCAGTTTGGCGGTTCGGAATTAAACGTACTTACGGTGTTGCGTCAATTAGGCCATGAAGTGGAGTTACTGACAGGTTTACCAGAAAATGAATTAGGCCATATGGCAGAACAGTCATTACTCTCACAACGGATTGGTCAGAATTATCTAGTACGAAAGCCTGGCCGTATGGGACTCTACTATTATCAAAAAGGTTATTCTATACGCCCCAGTCGAATCATTTATGATCGAGAATATAGTGTTTTTAGTCAGTTGAATAAGCTTGACTTTAACCTAGATACCGTTTTTGATCAAGTAGATTGGTTTCATGTTAGTGGGATTACGATTGCTCTCAGTTCTCAGGTTGCTGAATTAACCCTACACTTGATGAGGCAAGCTAAGGCCCTCCATATTCCAATATCGCTTGATCTGAATTATCGGGAGCATTTGTGGAATTCTTTTCAGGAAGCACGGGACTTGTTAGCGGATTTTGTAGAATTGGCAGATGTTTGTTTTGGTTTGGAGCCTATTCATTTAGGGAGTGACAGTGGGGGAGACTTGAAAGATCTTTTGGGATTTAAACGGCCTTACAAAGATAAAAAACTATTACTCCAAGTTCTGAATGAAATTTCCCAAGTCTATGGTCTTAGAAGTATTGCTTTTACTGAACGAGAACAGACCTATAACAATGCTTATTGCCTTAGAGGTTATCTTTATGAAGAAGGTCAGCTCTATGAAAGTCCTAAAAAACAAATTCAAGTTTTAGATCGTGTAGGTAGTGGGGATGCTTTCACTGCGGGTATTTTACATGGATACCTTGAAAATAGAATTCCGACAGAGATATTAGAAATCGGAATGGCTAGTTTTGTTTGGAAACATACTATTGAGGGCGACATATCCCAATTTAGTTCGCAAGAGCTTCAAGCAATACTTAGAGAAGATTCGTTTGAAATAAAACGATAGTGAGGAGAGTAATATGTTGTATCCAATTGGAAATAGATATCGTGGACTGACTAGTTTAAACGGTATTTGGAAATTTAAACAAGGTGAAAATAACGTGAGTTTGCCGATGGAGTCTGATGAGGTTATGGCAGTCCCATCTTCCTTTAATGACATTGTGGTGAATCAGAAGCAACGTGATTTTATTGGTGATAATTGGTATGAGTGTCAGATCTATTTGCCACAAGTAGCAGAATACGAAGAACTTTTGATTCGATTTGGATCGGTAACCCATACAGCCAAAGTTTACATTGAAGGAGAGTTGGTTGGAGAACACAAAGGTGGTTTCACTCCATTTGAAGTAGTAATACCAGAACAATATTATCATCAAGAAACAGCACGTTTAACAGTGGTTGCTAATAATGTGTTGGACTACACAACCCTGCCTGTAGGAAATTATTTTGAGGAAACTGATGAAAACGGAGAGGTGCATAAAAAGGTTAAGGAAAATTTTGATTTTTTCAATTATGCAGGTATTCATCGGTCTGTCTATTTATACAGGGTTCCTAAAAATAGAATTAGGGATATTACAGTTGTTACAGACTTGTCGGAAGATTTAAATCAAGCGGAAATTCGGGTAGAAGTTCAGGTGAAAGGAACTGCAAAACAACTGAACATTATTCTTTTAGACCAAGAAGGGCAAGTGATCGGTGTTTTCAATGAAGATAAGATTGTGGTTGAAAATCCACGTTTGTGGGAGGTTTTGGATGCTTACCTCTATGCTGTTAAGGTGGAATTAATTGAAAAAGGTCAGGTAATTGATACTTATACAGAGTCCTTCGGGGTCCGTAAGATTGATATTTCCAATGGACAATTTTTGATTAACAACAAACCATTCTATTTTAAAGGATTTGGTAAACATGAAGATACGTTCATAAACGGTCGAGGTTTAAATGAAGCAGCTAATTTGATGGATTTAAATTTACTAAAAGTCCTTGGTGCTAATTCTTTTCGTACTTCTCACTATCCTTATTCAGAAGAAATGATGCGATTGGCAGATCGACTGGGTGTTGTTGTGATTGATGAAGTTCCAGCTGTTGGACTTTTTCAATCGTTTAGTGCAGCTCTTGATTTAATGGCTGAAAAAGAAGAGCCGCAAAATACTTGGGAAGTCATGCAAACAAAAGATGCCCATGAGCAAGTGATTGATGAATTGATTGCACGGGATAAAAATCATCCGTCGGTTGTTATGTGGGTTGTTGCCAA
The DNA here is from genome assembly GCF_016458205.1 of Streptococcus sp. 121. Classification (GTDB taxonomy): domain Bacteria; phylum Bacillota; class Bacilli; order Lactobacillales; family Streptococcaceae; genus Streptococcus. The sequence continues at coordinate 11,643 of NZ_JAEMED010000037.1, forward strand.
TGAGCCAGCCTCACATGATTTAGGGGCACGAGATTATTTTGCTCCTTTAATTAAAAGAATGAAAGAGGCAGATCCTGCACATCGGCCAGTGACTTTGGTCAATATTATGACAGCCACACCGGATAAAGACGAAGTCATGGATCTAGTGGATGTTGTCTCTCTTAATCGTTATTATGGTTGGTATGTTGCGCATGGTGATTTAAGCAATGGCGAAAAAGGACTTCGTAGAGAGTTGGAGCAATGGCAAAACCTCTATCCTAAAAAGCCAATTTTAATCACAGAGTATGGTGCAGATACTTTACCAGGACTACATTCCATGTGGGATATTCCTTATACTGAGGAGTTTCAGGCTGCTTATTATGAAATGAATCATCGGGTTTTTGATGCTATTCCAAATGTGGTAGGAGAACAAGTTTGGAATTTTGCTGATTTTGAAACGAATGTTGCTTTATTCCGTATTCAAGGAAATCATAAAGGATTGTTCTCTAGAAATCGTCAACCAAAGCAAATTGTAAAAGAGGTACAAAGACGTTGGTCAAGTATTCCCCACTACAACTATAAGAAAAAATAGTCTATAATCAATCTGTAGGATAAAATATAGCAGGAGGGATCTATGGCCAAGCCATTAGTAGAACAAACTACAGATAAATTATTAGAGTTGATTCGTGCGAGAGATTATCAGGTGGGGGATAGGCTACCAAATGAGTATGAACTTGCTAAAGATTTAGAAGTTGGACGTTCCACCGTTAGAGAAGCGGTGAGAAGTCTAGCTGGTCGAAATATATTAGAAGTAAGACAAGGATCGGGAACTTATATAAGTTCTAAAAAAGGAGTGGTAGAAGATCCTTTGGGATTTTCACTTGTTCGTGACCGTATGAAGCTGACAACAGATCTTTTTGAGCTTCGTTATTTATTGGAGCCTAGGATTGCTGAGAGAGTTGCGCAATTCGCCACCGATGAGGATATTAAACGATTAGAGAACATCGTTATTGAAATTGAAGAGGCAATTGAGGCTGATGATAACCGACATTTGGAGCTAGATGTAGAATTTCACTGTATGTTAGCCGAGATGTGTGGAAACATTGCTATGACAACTTTGATGCCAGTAATCAATCAATCCATTCATTTGATTAATGAGAATTACACAAGTCGTCAGATGAAAGAGGATAGTGTTTTGGCTCACCGTTCTATTCTCAGGTCCATCCAAAATAGGCATCCAATTGGAGCTTACGATAGTATGATGGCTCATATAGTATCAGTACGTCAGACTGTTTTTAGTGATTGGAATGAGAAAAATGAAGCAATTCAAGGAATTGAAAGATAGTTATGTGATTCGGATTTGATACAAATACACCTAGTGTTTATTTTACTGGGTGTATTTTTTTTGCACTAAAAAGCATTAAACCCCTTGACAATTCATCTGATGATTTATATACTAATGGTAGATGAATGCGTTACCAATTAGGAGGAGCTCATGATTGAATTGATAAAACAAAATTATTATTTTGCAGTTATACGCGGAAAAGATGAGGATGAAGCCAAGGAAATTGCGAGGCAATCGATTTTAGGAGGTATTCGTAATATAGAGATTACTTATTCAACGCCAAATGCAAATCAAGTAATTGCTGATTTAGTTCAGGAGTTCTCAGATGATTTACAAGTTGTTGTTGGAGCTGGTACTGTAATGAGTACAGATTTGGCTTATCAAGCTATTGAAGCGGGAGCTGCATTTCTTGTGAGTCCGCATTTCGATCCAGATATTCAAGTTATAGCACAAGAAGAAGGAATCTATTATTTCCCGGGTTGTGGAACAGTTACAGAGGTTGTTCGAGCAGATCGAGCAGGATGCCCAATTATCAAACTTTTTCCAGGAGGTGTCTTAGGTTCAGGGTTTATTAAAGATATTCATGGACCAATTCCTGATGTAAATATCATGCCCTCTGGTGGGGTTTCTATAGATAATGTAGCTCAATGGCGACAAGCGGGAGCCTGTGCTATCGGAATTGGTTCAGCTCTAGTAAAACGACTAGACCAGGATGGTTTTGATAGTATACGAGAAATTGCAGCAGATTTTGTAGCGGCAGGAGGTATTTAAAATGTCTTTCTTTGATGAAAACTTTATGTTAAAAAATAGTTCCGCTATTCAACTTTATCAATCTATTAAGAAATTACCAATATATGATTTTCATTGTCACTTGGATCCTCGAGAAATTTTTGAGGATAGGGTGTATGACGATATTGTAGATTTATGGTTGGGAGGAGACCATTACAAATGGCGTCTAATGCGTGCTAACGGCGTTTCAGAATATTATATTACTGGTGAGGCATCAAATCTTGACAAATTTATAGCCTGGGCCAGTACTTTAGAGGTAGCCTATGGAAATCCTCTTTACCATTGGAGTCATTTGGAATTGCGAAATGTCTTTGGGATTAATGAGCTTCTAACTAAAGATAACGCGGAAGAGATGTATGATCGATTAAATTCAATTATCCAAGAGAAGTCTATTAGCCCTCGTAAGCTCATCGCAGAATCAAATGTTGAATTTATTGGGACTACAGATGGTCCTTTAGACTCACTGGAATGGCATCAAAAGCTTTCTGAAGATACAAGTTTCGATACTATTGTTGCACCTACGTTTCGTCCAGATCAAGCATTTGTGGAGCATCAGGAATTTGCGAAGTTTACAGCTCGGTTAGAGGAAATGTCTGGAAAAATGATCCATTCCTATACGGATTTCATTAGTGCGATGGGAGAACGTATCTCTTTCTTTGCCAAACAAGGATGTCGAGCTAGTGATATTAGTTTTTTAAAGATTGTTTACCGACCTGTGGATACGGCTGATTTGAATCAGATTTTAGCTGCTGCCCGTGAAGGGAATGAGCTGAGCCAAGAGGCAATCGAAGCTTGGCAAACAGCATTGTTTAGGGTTTTGTGTCGTTTTTATAAACAATATGATTTTATTACGCAGGTACATTTTGGAGCCTTACGTAATAATCATTCTTACTTAGCGCAAAAACTTGGGGCAGACGTAGGAGTCGATTCTATGGGAGATCAAATAAATTTGGCTTTTCAACTAAATCGTATTTTGGATGACCTAGTACAAGAAGAGGCTTTACCTAAGATGATTTGGTACAATTTGAATCCGAATTATAATCACGTGTTGGCGAACACCTTGGCGAATTTCCAAGCAAATGAAAAGGGGCAGGCTGCACAATTACAGCTTGGAGCTGGTTGGTGGTTTAATGATACACGCCAAGGGATGATTCAACAGATGGATGCCTATGCTGAACAGGGGATTCTAGCACACTTTGTAGGAATGTTGACAGATTCACGTAGTTTCTTATCCTATCAGCGCCACGACTATTTCAGAAGGATTCTTGCTTCCTATATAGGGCGTTGGGTTGAAGAAGGCGAGGTACCAGTAGATTATCCACGTTTAGAACAGCTAGTTAAAGCGATTGCCTTTAACAATGCTCAGGCGTTTTTTAGAAAATAAGGAGTGACACTATGAAAATGTCTTTTCGTTGGTATGGAGAAAAGGATCCAGTATCGTTAGAAGAAATTAAAGCAATTCCTGGTATGCAAGGGATTGTCACAGCGGTATATGATGTGCCTGTAGGACAGCCTTGGCCACTGGAAAAAATTCTAAAATTAAAGGAAAAAGTCGAAGCAGCTGGTCTTGAAATTTCCGTTATTGAGTCTATTCCTGTTCATGAAGATATTAAGCAGGGAAAAAGCAATCGTGATGAATTAATAGAGAACTACAAAACTTCTATTCGAAATGTAGGACAGGCTGGTATCCCTGTTGTCTGTTATAATTTCATGCCTGTCTTTGATTGGACGCGCTCAGATTTGTATCATCCCCTACCTGATGGAACGACTTCTTTAGCATTTTTAAAATCAGATTTAGAGGGAGTTGATCCAGTTGCAGATGATTTAAATTTACCAGGCTGGGATTCCTCTTATTCTAAGGATGAGATGAAGGCCATCATTGAGAATTACAGACAAAATATTTCAGAACAAGATTTATGGGCTAATTTAGACTATTTTATTAAGGCTATCTTGCCGACAGCTGAAAAGGCAGGTGTGAAAATGGCTATTCATCCAGATGACCCACCATATGGAATCTTCGGATTACCAAGAATTATCACAGGACAAAAAGCAGTGGAACGTTTCCTAGGCCTATATGATTCTGAATACAATGGAATGACTATGTGCGTAGGTTCTTATGCTTCTGATCCATCTAATGATGTACTTGCGATGATGGAGTATGCCCTTCAACGGAATCGTATTCATTTTATGCACACGAGAAATGTCACAGCTGGCAATTGGGGATTCCAAGAGACTGCACATTTATCACAAGCTGGGGATATCGATATGAATGCAGTGATTAAATTACTAGTAGACTATGACTGGCGAGGAGCGCTTCGACCAGATCATGGTCGTCGAATCTGGGGGGACCAGACTAAGACACCAGGCTATGGTCTATACGATCGAGCTCTCGGTGCTACCTATTTTAATGGTCTTTATGAAGCGAATATGAGAGCGTCTGGTAAAATACCTGATTTTGGAATTGTAGTAAAAACTGTTGGGAATAAGGAGGAGTAGCTTATGGTAAAAGTAATTGATTTCAAAGATAAAGTAGTCGTGGTTACGGGAGCAGGAGGAGTCCTTTGTGGGTACTTGGCTACTGAATTTGCTAAAGCAGGAGCAAAGGTTGCTCTATTAGACTTGAATCAAGAAGCTGCTCAAACTTATGTAGATCAAATTTTGGAAGCGGGTGGTCATGCCAAGGCTTATGAATCAAATGTTTTAGATAAGGCAAATTTAGAACAAGTACGTAAAACCATTCTGGCTGATTTTGGAGCAGTAGATATTTTAGTAAATGGAGCCGGGGGCAATAATCCAAAAGCGACTACCGATAATGAATTTCATGAAGTTGATTTACCTGAGGATACTAATAGTTTCTTTGACTTAGACGAAGCTGGAATTAGTTTTGTCTTCAATCTTAATTATTTAGGGACACTTTTATCAACACAAGTTTTTGCCAAGGATATGGTAGGCCGCCCCGGAGCTAATATTATCAATATTTCCAGTATGAATGCTTTCACCCCTTTAACGAAGATTCCGGCTTATTCTGGCGCTAAGGCTGCTATCAGTAATTTTACGCAATGGCTTGCAGTTCATTTTTCAAAAGTGGGGATTCGTTGCAATGCCATTGCACCAGGATTCTTGGTAACAAATCAAAACCGTACTTTGTTATTTGATAACGAAGGTCAGCCAACAGCTCGTGCTCATAAAATTTTGAATAATACGCCAATGGGACGTTTTGGTGAGGCGGAAGAACTAGTTGGCGGAGTATTTTTCTTAGCTGATGAAAATTTGTCTAGTTTTGTTAATGGTGTTGTACTGCCAATTGATGGTGGATTTTCAGCCTATTCTGGAGTCTAGTATGGAAAAGAATGTTATTTATTGTGTTGATTCTGATGGCTGCGCCATGGATACAATGACTTACAAACATCAATTATTTTTTGGTCCATTAGCTGCAGAAGTATTTGAAGTAGATAATCGTGAAGACTTTCTGAGAGAATGGAATCGTGTTAATCTTTTCTCGATTAGTAGAGGGATTAATCGTTTTGTTGGATTAGTCCGAGGATTGGAATATGCCGGTATTTCTAATATTTCAGCTTTAAAAAAGTGGGTGGAAGAGACAGATTCACTTTCCAATGATTCGTTAGAAAAAGAGTTGCAAAACCGTCCATCGAAAGATCTAAACAAAGCATTGGATTGGTCACTACGGGTGAATCAGGCGATTAAAGCCTATGAAGGCCCTATTCTAGCTTTTCCAGGAGTGAGGGAATGCTTCGGACAGATGAGACAATTTGGTGAAATCGTCGTTGTTTCCTCGGCTAATAAAGAAGCTGTGATGGAGGAATGGGAAGCACAGGGGTTACTGCAGTATGTATCAGAAGTTTTTTGTCAGGATCGTGGATTGAAATCGGATATTATTGCATCTTTGATGGGTGGAGGAGTAATAAATAATGGAATTCTAATGGTTGGTGACTCAGTAGGTGATCTAGAGGCTGCCAAAAATAACGAAGTAGCTTTTTATCCTATTATGGTGGGAAAAGAAGAGGAATCATGGGAGCAACTTAGGGAACAGGTGGCATCTGCTTTTGCAAGAGGGGACTACTCTGCAGAAATGGAACAAGAACAAATCCAAAGATTCTGGAAAAACCTTGATTCCTAGAAAGGAAAATGAGATGGCACATAAAGTTGATTTACGAAAAAAACCTTATAACTTGGATGATGACGCTATCGCTTGGGTTGAGAATACCATCCAATCTATGACTTTGGATGAAAAAATCGGGCAACTCTTTGTGAATATGGGAAGTGAGAGAACTGAAGAGTATTTAACTGGTGTTCTGAATGACTATAAAATTGCTGCAGTTCGCTACAACAAAGGGACTGCGAGCGAGGTTTGGGAACAGAATTATATTCTTCAGACTAAATCTAAGATTCCTCTTTTGATAGCAGCAAATACAGAAGCAGGAGGCGATGGTGCTGTAACAGATGGAACCAAAATTGGAGATGAGGTTAAAATTGCTGCGGCTAATAATCCCCAATATGCTTATCAAATGGGAAAAGTTGCGGGAATTGAAGCAGGAGCAGTCGGTTGTAATGTTTCTTTTGCACCAATCATGGATCTCAGTCGCAATTGGAGAAATCCAATTATTGCAAATCGAACTTGGGGAGCGAATGTTGAACAAGTTATAGAACTTTCAAAAGAGTATATGAAAGGGATTATGGAAGAGGGGATTTTACCATTTGCGAAACATTTCCCTGGAGATGGAATTGATGAGCGAGACCATCATCTTTCCTTTGCATCTAATCCAATGTCAAAAGCTGAGTGGATGGATAGCTTTGGTCGAATCTACCGTGAGATGGCGGAAGCGGGTCTTCCTGGAATTATGGCTGGGCATATTCATTTACCACGTGTAGAACAAGAGATGCATCCAGATCGTTCTGTGGATGAGTTGCTTCCAGCTTCACTAAATAAGACATTACTTGATGAATTACTCCGAGGTGAGCTGGGGTATAATGGGGCTATTGTAACCGATGCTAGTCACATGGTAGCCATGACTTCTTCTATGTCCCGACGTGAACTACTTCCGTCAGCTATTGAAGCTGGATGTGACCTTTTCTTATTTTTCAATGATCCAGATGAAGATTTGACATGGATGAAGCAAGGTTATGAGGAGGGGCTTTTATCAGAAGAACGTCTTCTCGATGCTCTTCGTCGGACTTTAGGATTAAAAGCTAAACTGGGACTCCATCTCTATGAAGGTCGTCGCCAGGAAGTTCTCCCTTCAAAAGAGGAAGCCATGAAACGTATCGGTCTACCTGAAGCACACGAATTAGCTAAAGAAGTTGCGGACAAATCAATCACCCTTGTTAAAGCAAAAGAAGACGGGATTTTTCCTGTAACGCCAAATCACTATAAGCGAATTTTACTGGTAGATGTCGAAGGCTATAAAGGTGGGTTTGGTGCTATGATTAATGCTGGAAAAAAACGTGCATCTGACTACTTAAAAGAATTACTGGAAATGCGTGGTCATGAGGTAAGCATTTGGGAAAACACGGAAGAACGTATCAATAAATTACCTGTTGAACAAAGACCCGCTGCGATGGCTAATGTCTATGCTTCCAAACGTAAAATTGCAGATATCACAAATCATTATGATTTAATTATTAATTTAGTTGATGTTAATTCGGGAGGGACGACACAACGGATTATTTGGCCTGCAGCTAAAGGAACTCCAGATCAACCCTTCTATGTTCACGAAATTCCTACAATTCTGGTTTCGCTTCAACATCCATTTGCATTGGCAGATATGCCTCAAGTAGGAACGTATATCAATGCATATGATAGTCTTCCTGTTACACTAGAAGCACTAGTTGAAAAGTTAGCAGGTGAATCAGAGTTTACAGGTGTATCTCCAGTAGATGCTTATTGTGGTTTTTTGGATACCCAAATCTGGAGAAAGCCATAAGAATTCATTGAGTCACTTTAACCCGAATTATTCATACCCTGAATATCTTTGCGTAACTATCAAAAAAATCATCAGAAACAAGCAATAAATAATTGCAATTCTGATGATTTTTATGAACGATCAAGCTTTTCTATAAATAAAGATGGGT
>NZ_JAEMED010000038.1 GCF_016458205.1 Streptococcus sp. 121
TACTATTTCGTAGTTGCTTCTTTACTTGATTTGGCATTCTATCCACCTCCTTGAGCCTAAGTATAGCAAAAAAAGATTTCGAAAGCTCGATTTAGGAGCTTTCGAAATCCTTAACTTAATGACATTGCAATTGTGAATGGTTTTTTCTTATATTACTGTGTTAGCTCGTCTTGCCGTACTTATTTGGAGAGTGAGACAGAACGATTTTCACAAATAAAATCGTTCGTTACAAGTCTTTGTTTCAAGTTGTAAGCTGAAACGGTTTCTCCCCAAACCGTTTCACTCTCACCTCCGGTCTAAAGGCATGTTGAATGCCTTTAGAGTTTCTAAATGAAATGAACGGAGGTCAAAGAGTCAGAAATCGACTCTTTGAGTATCTGGATAAGAGAACAGAAAATGTTCTAGCAATAAAAGCGAACAATTGTTATTTGCTTCGCAAATCCTATCTGCTACCTCAAACAGCCTTTTAGCTGTTTGACCAATCAACCACTGCGTCAAAGTGAATTCACTAACTAAAATAGGAAGGTTGAGACTTTTGTCCCAAGCTCCTCAGCAAGCTCAAAATCTCCCCCAGAGATTTTGAGCTGTCTACGACTCGCTGCCTTGTACAAAAAGTAAATTAAAAAGACTACTATACAACGTCAGAATTTGAAATTTAATGAGTGTAAGTCAAGTAGCGCTCTTCAAGACTTATCATCGCCTTCGCAATAACTTGAATATCTTGGCTGAGTTTCAAAAGGACAATAGCCCCTTGAATTTGTGCTATAATTTCTCGAGTTGCTTGCTGACAGGTTTCATTCGACCAGGACGGATGCATAACTTGAAGCAATCCTGACAATTCCTCAAACCACTGATCCATAAAATCGGCTAACAATTGTCGAAAGTCCTGATCTTGGGCTGCCAATTCAACAATGAGATTTCCAACTGGGCAGCCGTAAAAAATAGTTCCTTCTTGTTGCCGATGAAAATCAAAAATCCAGGCTAACATGGCCCGAAAACGATCTTCAGGAGGCAATGAACTCCCAAAAATCCCTTGAATCAACTCAAAATCCCACTCTCTTAAGAGATTCTGAGTTACCTCTAATCCTAAATCTTTCTTAGATTTAAAGTAATAATACAATTGCCCTTTCCCAACCCCTGCTGCATCCATAATTTGGTTGAGGGATGTCGCTACATACCCCTGATGATAGATTAATTCTCGGGTTTGTCTTAAAATAGTCTCTCTTGTATCCATGCAGCTACTCCTTTTCCTTCCAATTATAGCAGTTTTCCAGGGGAAATTATAGCAACTGAATCCCTGAATAAACTAAATCGTTTACAAGTGTTCTTCGATTTGGTATACTATTTGTACCGATTGGTACAGAATTATTTTTGTCCTCTCGTATTTCAAATAAAAGGAGATTTCCCAATGTTTCATAAAGCGCACACTGCTATTGTCATTACAGATCCACAAGTCGAATTTCTAAAACCTGCAGGAAAAGGATTCGGGGCTACTAAGGACATTCTGGAAAAAGTCCACACAATCGACAATCTCACTAAATTGCTCACCGTAGCCAAAGAAAATGGATATAAACGATTTATTTCACCTCACTACTTCTACCCTCATGATCACAAATGGCAATTTAAAGCAGCGGGTGAAACCATGATGATTGAAAATGAAATGTTTTGGCGTGACAGCCCCTACACCCCTGTTGTAGAAGGTTCAGGTGCAGATATCATTGAAGAAGTTAAACCCCTGCTAGACGAAGATACGATTATCACCAATGGTCATAAAATTTTTGGACCAGAGTCCAATGATTTGCAACTACAGTTGCGTAAAAATGGTATCGATACTGTTATTCTTGCCGGTATGAATGCCAACCTCTGTGTAGACAGCCACATGCGAGAACTCATTGAACTAGGATTCAAAGTTGTTGTTGTCACAGATGCCATCGGTGCTCCAGGTGAAGAAGCTTACCAAGCAGCTCTCACCAACTTTGGTTACATCGCCAATCAAACATATACTACAGAGGAAATTTTACCTTTATTATAGTCTTTTAGTTTGCTTTTAGTACAAGGCAGCGAGTCGCAGGCAGTACTAAAGTACGGCAAGACGAGCTAACACAGTAACAAAAGATAAACTAAAAGAGTATAAAAGCTACTCACTAATCACCACAATCTATACACACAAAAAACATCTAGCCGATATCTCCAAGAAAGTTGAGGCTAGATGTTTTTTGTTTTGCTCTATTATGAAACTAGATCAAATAACAGTTTATACTTAGCAAAAGTTTCTTTCAATTCTGATTAATTGAGTGATTCTTCTACTTTGGTGACACCTCTTGCACTAAGATCCAATGCAATGGTCTGATCCAGCATAACCTTTCCTTTTATTTTTTCACTAGTTCTTAGTGTATGATAAGTTGGGTAGTTTCTAGTTGTATCGAGATAGGAGCGACAATTGTTACACCACTAAGTTCAGACACCAAATCATGACTCAACGCAATCGCTGGTCTCCTATTCTTCTGCTCATGCCCAAGACTCGGATTGAAATGAACAAAAAAATATCACCTTGTGTCACTCCCATTCCAATTCTCCTCCTTGAGCCTGTCCCCAATCTAACTCTCCATGTCGAATTCCATCATCTTCCCAATCCGCAAATAATTCATGAATCGTAGAAGGTTGTTGGTTCTCTGGTGTTAACACAATTGATTGATCCTTGATAGAAATCGAGAATTTTTGATTTAAATCAATGTCTAAAGCCTTCAAAATACTAGAAGGTATTCTCGTTGCCTTTGAATTCCCCCATTGAGAAAGAGTTGTATATTCTTGAATAATCGGTTCCATCGTACACCTCCTCAATAAAAGAAAATCAAAAATCATTACTATTTTCCACTCCCTTTAAAAATTCTCTCACCTTTTTATACTCGAAACAGTTCGAAATCTGAAAAGGCAATCCGATGAAGACAGAACTTAAGGTTCGGCAAAGAGGATTAACACATTCAGATTTTGAAATGTAATGAGTATTATACGAAAAAAGACAAGATTGACCTAGCATTCAACCTTATCTTTTAACATTTATGATTGGATTGAGAAACTCGACTGTAATGACTAACTTCAGGCTTAAATGTCCATTTTAAGCTGGCCAGCCTTGACTCCCACTTTCATCGTTGAGCCTGGCTGTAAGTCCCCGGCCAGAAGGTACTCAGACAAGGGATCTTCCACCAAGGTTTGGAGGGTCCGACGAAGTGGACGAGCTCCATTTTCTGGATCGTAGCCTTTTTGAGCCAAAAGTTTGAGAGCGCTTGGCTGGAATTTCAAGGTCACATCCTTAGCTGCCAGAGCGGCAACCATCGGTTTGACCATAACCTTGACAATCTCTTGCATTTGCTCGGCCGTGAGGCTATGGAAGACGACCTTTTCATCAATCCGGTTCAAGAATTCAGGGCGGTAAGCCTTTTTCAACTCTTCAAACATTCGTTTTTCCATACTTTCATGGTCAAAGCGCAGGTCCCCTGCGCCAAAGCCAACAACCTTGTCATCACGGAGAGCAGTGGCGCCCAAATTGGAGGTCATGATAATCAAGGTGTTGGAGAAATCAACCTTGCGCCCCCGGCTATCGGTCAAAACACCATCGTCTAGCACCTGCAAGAGGAGGTTAAAGATATCCGGATGGGCTTTTTCCACCTCGTCAAAGAGGAGCACCGAATATGGACGATTCCGAACCTTCTCGGTCAACTCACCGCCTTCTTCATAGCCCACATAACCCGGAGGAGCACCGTTAAGACGGCTAGCCGCAAACTTCTCCATGTACTCACTCATGTCAAAACGAATGAGGGCTTCTTCATCATCGAAGAGCAATTCTGCCAAAGCCTTGGCCAACTCCGTTTTACCAACACCCGTTGGACCTAAGAAAAGGAAGGAACCAATCGGACGCTTGCCCGTTTGTAGACCTGAACGATTGCGCCGAATGGCGCGACTGATAGCTGAAACAGCCTGGTCTTGCCCAATCACACGCTTGTGCAAGTCCGCTTCCAAATTGAGATACTTCTTGGCCTCTGAATTCGACAATTTCTGTACCGGAATTCCAGACAAACGACTCAAGGTCTGGAGGACATCCTCAGAAGTCACCCGATGTTTGAAGACGACAGGCTTCTGAGCCTCTTTCATCAGTTTCTTAGCCTTGCTAAATTCTTCATTCATCAAGGCCCTATCCAACTCTGTTAGGCCATTACTATCGTATTCAGAAGATCTCAAACTACGATTCTGAACCGTTGCGGCTGCCTCATCCAACAGATCAATGGCTGAATCAGGCAAGCGTTTGGCGGTCAAATACCGCTTGGCTGTCTGAACAGCTGTTTTCAAGGCTTCATCCTCGATGGTTACCTGGTGATGCTCCTCATAACGCGGCCGGAGTCCCTGCAAAATCGCTAGGGAATCTGCCTCTTTGGGCTCTTCGATGGTCACCTTGGCAAAGCGACGAACCAAGGCCGCGTCTTTTTCAATATGTTTCTGGTATTCCTCTTGGGTGGTCGCACCAAGAGTACGAAGGCTACCACGCGCTAGGGCTGGCTTGAGAATATTGGCCGCATCAAGGGTCGAATCGATTCCACTACCGGAACCAATGATGGTGTGAAGCTCATCGATAAAGAGGATAATGTTGCCTTCCTTCTCGATGTCGTCAATGATGTTGTTCATCCGTTCCTCAAAGTCCCCACGGAAACGAGTCCCGGCAATCACATTCATCAAGTCCAACTCCATAACCCGCATATCCTGCAAGGCCACAGGCACTTGACCGTCTACAATTCGCTGCGCCAAGCCCAAGGCTAGGGCAGTCTTGCCAACCCCAGAATCCCCAACAAGCACTGGGTTGTTTTTGGTTTTTCGACTCAGAATGTGAACCATGCGGTCAATTTCTTCCTCACGACCAACAACCGGCTCTAATTGACCGGCGCGGGCTGCAGCAGTCAAGTCACGGCTATAGTCTTCTAGACCACCACTTTGAGTCGTGGGCATGCCCATCATATTGGCCATTTGTTGGGAGGCTGGCCGGCTGCCGCGGAAAAAGTTGCGGATGGATTTGATTTCATCCTTAGACCAGCCGACGCGGGCTTCGATGTCCTTCCGCAAGGCTTTCAATTTCTGGGCTTCCTGCTTGTCCTCTGGATCAAACCCGGATGCATAGAGGAGTTGTGTCGCCAGTGATTCATTTTCCTGCAAAAGAACAAGAAAAATGTGTTCTGTCCCAATTTCATCCTGTCCTAGGTGTTGGGCCAGATCCTCCGCGCGTTTAAAAATTTTTTCCATGAGTGGGGAGAAAGGAAAAATGGTCATTTTTTTCTCTTCACGATAGGGGTAACCAATTATCTCCCCTGCTTTTTCTTCTATAAGATCCAAATCAATGGACGCATCTTTAAAGGCCGAACCGACAATACTATAGGGGTTGACCAAAAAACCGGTTAGAAGGTGCCAGGTCTCGAGATGATCACGGCCATAATTATTGGCAAAGACATGGGCCACTTCAAGGGTTTCTATTAATGCATTTGAATACTTCATTCTTTATCCTCTTCTGTCAATTTCTTTTAATAAGTGGAGCATCATTTGGGTGCGCAAACGGGGACCATCAGTGCCTAGGGCAGAATCAAGGGCTACGGCCATCAACCAAGTCGCTTCACGGCGTTCCAAGAGGCCTTCTTCAACAAGAAGCAGCAGGATATCCTCATAAACTTGCTCACTTAATTGCGAGTCCAATTTTTCCTGAAGTTCCTGCAACATTTGGTGGTGATTCGAGTAGGAAATCCGTCCAATCCGGATATAGCCACCACCACCTCGTTTGCTTTCAACAACATATCCTTTGCTTTCAGTAAAACGGGTTTTAATGACATAATTAATCTGACTTGGAACAACCTGAAAGAGTTCCGCTAGTTCACTGCGCTTGAGTACGGCCATTCCCATTTGTTCCAAAAGTTGCTTGATGTGCTCTTCAATATTATCGGAGGTATTTCTTGCTACCATGGAAGTCCTTTCTAATTTTGTGAGCATTCCATCCTAGTAACTTGGTCTCCCAAAGTACTTATTCGTAAACGAAATAAAAAAATGAAATCTGACTATATTTGACTTTTATTATATCTTAATTTTCCAAAGATTAAAAGTGGGAAGAGGCCATACAAGATTAGACTAGGACCAAGAATTTCAAACATTAATACTCATTATATTTCAAAATCTAAATGTGTTAATCCTCTTCACCGAACCCTCAGTTCTGTCTTCATCGGATTGCCTTTTCATATTTCGAACTATTTCGAGTATAACAACGAAAAAGGCAGGGCTCGAGTCCCCACCTCCTCTTTGTACAAGTCCAGAAATCTCTGATTTCTGAATTTCCAAGAAATTAGTCTTGACCGAGAGCAGCAGCCATCGTTGCTGCCACTTCTGATTCAAAGTCGTTTGAAGCTTTTTCGATACCATCTCCAACTTCGAAACGTGCAAACGCAACAACAGAAGCGTTTACTGAGTCTAGGTAAGCTTCAACCGTTTTGCTGTCGTCCATGATGTAGACTTGTGCCAGAAGTGTATAAGCTTGGTCAACTTTAGTGTTGTCAAGCATGAAGCGATCCATTTTACCTGGGATGATCTTATCCCAGATTTTTTCTGGTTTACCTTCAGCAGCCAATTCTGCTTTGATATCTTCTTCTGCTTGTTCGATCACTTCATCAGTCAATTGAGCTTTTGATCCATACTTCAAGAATGGAAGCGCTGGTTTATTAACCATTGCACGGCTTTCGTTGTCTTGCTCGATTGCGTGGTTCAATTGTGCCAACTCATCTTTAACGAATTGCTCATCCAACTCTTTGTAAGAAAGAACAGTTGGTTTCATCGCAGCGATATGCATAGATACTTGTTTCGCAAGCGCTTCGTCGCCACCTTCAATGACTGAGATTACACCGATACGGCCGCCATTATGTTGGTAAGCACCAAATGATTGAGCGTCTGTTTTTTCCAACAAAGCGAAACGACGGAATGAGATTTTTTCTCCGATTGTTGCAGTTGCGTTTACGTAAGCTGCTTCAAGAGTTTCACCTGAAGGCATTACCAAAGCAAGTGCGGCTTCGTTGTCTGCTGGTTGACCTTCAGCGATCACTTTAGCAGTTTCGTTTACCAAGTTTACAAATTGTTCGTTTTTCGCAACAAAGTCAGTTTCTGCATTCACTTCAACAACTGCAGCAACGTTACCGTTTACGTAAACACCTGTCAAACCTTCTGCAGCAACACGATCAGCTTTTTTAGCTGCTTTCGCCATACCTTTTTCACGAAGTAGTTCAATCGCTTTTTCGATATCACCTTCTACTTCAACCAAGGCTTTTTTGGCATCCATGACACCAGCACCAGATTTTTCACGTAGTTCTTTAACAAGAGCGGCTGTAATATTGGCCATTTGAGCTTCCTCCAAAATTTTTTTAAAAAAGGACAGGACGGAGGTCACTGCCCTTTGGGGTTACAAGATTATTCGTTTGATCCTTCAACTACTTCAACGATTTCTTCAATTGAATCTGCTTGACTAACTGCTGCTGCCATTTCAGCTTCAACAGAAGCAACGTTATCTTCACCTTGACGACCTTCGATAACAGCATCTGCCATTTTCGCAGTGATCAATTTGACAGCGCGGATAGCGTCATCGTTAGCTGGGATGATAACATCGATATCATCTGGATCAGTATTTGTGTCAACCATCGCTACAACTGGGATTCCCAATTTTTTAGCTTCTTTCACAGCGATTTGCTCTTTGTGTGGGTCAACGACATACATTACGTCAGGAATACGTGGCATATCTTCGATACCACCCAAGAATTTCTCAAGACGTGCACGTTGTTTGTTAAGAAGTGCAACTTCTTTCTTAGGAAGAACTTCGAAGACACCTTCTTCTTCCATACGTTTGATTTCTTTCAAGCGAGCAACTCGTTTTTGGATAGTTTCCCAGTTTGTAAGAGTTCCACCCAACCAACGGTGGTTGATGTAGTATTGACCAGCACGTTCTGCTTCTTCTTTAACAGCGTCAGCAGCTTGCTTTTTAGTACCAACAAACAAGATGATTGCATCTTCTGCAGCTGCATCACGCATGAAATCGTATGCTTGGTCTGCAAATTTAACAGTTTGTTGCAAGTCAATTACGTGGATTCCGTTACGCTCTGTGAAGATGTACTTAGCCATCTTAGGATTCCAGCGACGAGTTTGGTGACCGAAGTGTACACCAGCCTCAAGAAGTTGTTTCATTGAAATTACTGCCATGAGTATTTCTCCTTTAAAATGTTTTTTCCTCTTTTGAATTTCAACTTGCAGGACGACCCGAAGGCAACCCCTCCCACAATTCATTCAAAATGAGTATTTGTTGCACAGCAACTCTTTTATTATAAGGGATTTCTTTATAAATTACAAGAAGAAATATTCGCTATCACGACAAACGCATGAAACAGTAATTTCCGAATTATAACACAGTTTAAATTTAGTAACTTTAGCGATTCTCCTATAGAAGATTCCAAAAAGGATTATTTTTTATTGTGAAAATCCTGAACATTGAAATACAGAAAACTCTATTTTCTCGCTAAAAATCTCTCATGCGTTTGTCGTGATTCGCTATTTGTCACGATAGTAGATGCCTTTTTCAAAATCTTCTTGTGGTTCCTCGTATTGGGGTTTCAAATAGATCCGTTCTCGTGTCTCATCTGATTCATAACCTGGAATTGGGACATTGACTGGAACATAATTGTATTCAACTGCACTCACCCGATTCTCAGCTAAGGTCCAGTTACCCAAGCCTTTATGATGCATTGTGTAGGTTCCATCACTAGTTGTCAACGTATTATCTTTGATGGACATGGTCCCAAATCGTTGACTAACCCATTTCCCATCATAAACAGAGCCACTTTGAGTTGTTGACGAAGATGTAGTTTCTGATTTTTGACTGGATTGGCTTTGCTTTGTTTTCTGAGTACTCGAAGAACTTGTCTTTGTATCAAATGAACCAATTAGTACCCAGTCAATCACATCCATCTCCAAGATCTGGTCTTCCGTATGTCCAAATTGCGAATGAATATCACTTTGTCCCAATTGGATAGCTTGCTCCTCAACTTTTTTAGCCTCACCACCCTTAGGATCTAGCTCATAGAGGGTAGCTTGTCCTCGTCCAAATCCTGAAGAAACAGCTGACTGCAGGACACTCCCATCCTTATAAAGAACAAAGCCTACCCTATCACCACCGACCGCAGCAACATAGGTCTCTGCTAACAATTCAGGTTCTCCGTCGTCCAAATAGTGGAGAGCAATTGGGTAAATATTCCCTTGACTATCTGACATTCCAACTAAGAGTTCATTTTCTCCCTTTTGATCGATGTCGTGGTAGGAGAACAACAGTTTATCTGGACTCTGAGCAATGTTCGCGATGGTCCAATAAGATAGGTCTTGATTCAACTTTCCATATAACTCATTGGCCACAGCTTCTGCATCTCCATTCCTGTTTACAGAAACTCTAGCTATTTTTTCATAATCCTCCAGAACCTCTTGATAGGCCTTTTCGTTTTTATCAGTAGCAGAAGCCGAGCCCATGAATAGACTCGCTAAGAGAGCCACTCCTAAGATATTTTTCTTGTTCATGAATTTCCCCTTAATTCCGATAGAAGATATAGGGCTCAAAGGCCTCTTGTGGAGCATCATATTGAGGTTGGATAAAAATACGATCCCGGGTTTCATCTGACTCATAAGTTCGAACACTTGTAGCCAGTGACTGACCTGCAGGCACATAATAGTAGACTGGCGGGCTAGCTACTACTTCTGCCAGTGTCCAACTGCCGTCACTTATTTGTTTAACGGTAAAGGTGCCTGTACCATTGGTTAGTTTGCCACCTTCAATCGTAATGGATCCCATTGCACTTGACCAGGTTCCCTGAATAGCAGGAATAGTTTCGCCACTTGTAGCTTCAGCAGCCTCCTCTTGAGTAGAAGAGGCACTTACTTCCTGACTCACACTCTCTGCTTGTGAAGAACTGGATTGGGATTCTACCATCGCCTCTGTACTTGAACTTGTTGCAGTAGAATTTCCCGCCTTCTTGGATGAAGAAGACTTTTTAGCTGGCGACGTTACTTGTTTTTGACTGGAAGAAGCACTTGGCTCAGTCTCTTTCTTTTGACCACAGGCTGCCAAAGCCAAACTTGCTAAAAGTAAAACCATTATTTTCTTTTTCATAAAACACCTCTGTCTATAAAAAATCGCAGGTAAAACCTAGGTTATCACCTATTCAGTACAGGTCTAGTATACTAATAATCAGATATAAGAGCAAGAAAAAGCCGAAGGTTGACGGTTGACGAGTGGCATATTTTAGTGTAGAATATTTTATGTTGCGGCGGTATAGCCAAGTGGTAAGGCACGGCTCTGCAAAAGCTTGATCGTCGGTTCAAATCCGTCTACCGCCTTTAACAACCCCTTTTATCCGAATTTATACTAATGAAAAGCCCGAAAAATCGGGCTTTTTTGATTTTTGAGTGGGATAAATACGGATAAACGCTAAAAACATTTCGGACGATTTTCGGACGATTTTGAAGCTTAAAATAAAAAAATCCCCCTGGAAAATCCAGAGGGAGAATCGTTACATAATTACAGTCGTTTAGTATATTTCAAAGCAATCCAGCCTGCTCCACTTTTCAGCTTGCCCCACTCATAACCATCAGCAGACTTAGTTTCTGTGATGGTGTAGACACCTGGTTTAACTTTGCCGTTGGTTTTAGCTTTGAGGGATGGCTCTTTACGGATATTCAAGTCTGTGACTGACACACGGACTTTGAATGAGCCAGTTATTTCCGTTTTGGAAATAGTTGGTTTTTGAGTGGTATTTTCCTTTTTGGAAATAACCACTCCGCTCATCTCATTGTAATAACGCTGAACTCTCTTAATGTAATCAGCCATATCAAGAGTTTGTGGACAGGCTGTAGCGCTAGCTTGTCGGTGCGGAACAATAACGCTGGAATCGGGTTTCAATCCATAGCGTAAACAAATCTCGGCAACCAGCTTCGCTCCACGTTCAAGTGTGGCATCATCGAACAGATAAGTGTTCGGGTTGTTGACATCTCCAATGTGCGAATTGATGTGCTCAATTCCGATTGAGTTCTCATTGGTGATTGCACCAGTTCCGCCAGAATGCCAAGCGACATAATTTTCCCCGACACAGCCCATGATTGCGTTCGGAGTAACTAAGTAATGAGCAGATGTCATGTTATTCCGTGACCGTAACCATGTACTATAAGCACCTATTACAGATGTTGTAGCTGTACCATGGATCACGATGTATTGGATTTTGCCAGTCCGCTTGCCACCGCTCCAGAACACTTCAGGGCGTGCTTCGGTAATCAAGCCACTATATAGGTCTCCATTCACGTTTTTCGGTTCCATGGTAGCTTTACCTCCAGTTGTCTTTTGAGGCTCCTGTGAGCCAGAATATGGCAATCTGAACCAGCCTACTACGTGACTATAGTCACGATAGTTCTTGCGGGTATAGCCACCCCCTCCAACTTCCAGTTGGTCATTAATCCCATTTCCGTTGTCATCACGATAGCCATCGATGTTCTGCTCGATAGTGTGCATACCTTTGACGTCAGCGGAGACAACCACTCCGATATGTCCCCATGGGTAAGGGTCGTTCATGACGAAGAAATCGCCGGTTTGTGGTAGTAAGTGAGGATCATTGGGGTTGTTCTGGACAACTGTAAGCCCCATTTCTTTAGCCTTTCGCAAACCGTCGGCTGCATTGACATAAGCTAGATTTTTCTTACCGTTCGTAAAATGCTGAACAATATGATCAATCAGTGCCACACACTGACCCCCATAGGGGTTGGTAGGGACTGTAACCTTCTTCCCTACCAAACTTTGAGTATAGCTAACCACGTCCTTCGCTGTCGTCACTCTGTGCCTCCTTCCTGTAATAATCGACCGTGGACACTCCTACGACTGTCCCCAGAAAAGCAGAAAAGGCAGTCAAAATGTTATTGACCACCGTTAAGTCATATCCTAACTCCCCACCTACGACAAAAATCAAAGTATTCAGAGCTGGAAGAAAAATAAGTACCAGCCATTTAAAGGCTTGATACCAGTTATCAGATAGACGCATTTTCTTCTCCTTTCAGAGGTAATTCTAGGAACTCATGATAAAGCAACTCAATTTCACCATTTCCATCAAGATTCTTATACGACTCAAAGAGTTTTGCGATTTCCCGCTTACGCTCAAGAGTTGTGTAACCTTTAATAATATCTGCTTGCATATCATGGAAAAGCCTGTAGCGGTGTAGAGTTTTTGTACCGTTTGCAGTCTTAGCGATTAAGTCGGAGTTCGTGTCTGCAGTCGATTTGATTTGCTCGACATCTGATTTGATTTTTTCGATATTATCTGCAGTTTTTTCATTGTATCGCCTGTTTTCTCGGGATTCCGCAATCAATCGCGAAATCCCACCCAACAGTGCGACAACAGCCCCCAAAATCGTAATAGTTTCAGCAATATTCACGCTCTACTCCTCTACTTCGGTCTCTGCTGTTTCTGTATCTTCAAGATCGGCCAAAATCTCATCTTCAACTTCGAAAACTTTGGCTTGGAATTCCTTTTCATGTTTACGCATTTGTTTACGATTTTTAGTATAGAGTTCTTCATCATTAATCCATTCTGACCGGCGAGCTGTCCCTTTATCATCAAATTCGGCAGTCATAGTTTTTACAACTGTTTCCCCAACTTTCAACTGTCCTTCAAGTCGTACTGAACGAAATACTTCTAAAGTCATATTAGTTACCTTCTTTCATTTTTTCTTCTAACAATTTTGATTCTACTTCTTCAAAAAGTTCTTTGAGCGCTTGGTCGCTTTCCAAAACCTGCTCAAAGTGAGTCAACTTTTCAGCCAACTCGTTCTTCTCACCAAGTTCGGCTTGATAGCGAGCTTTGAACTCGCTGGATTCAAGTTCAGCTTGAGTTAGCTTGCCAGCGATGTCCTGTGCAAAAAATTGTAGTGTTTTGTCGTCCATAAAATATCCTTTCTTAGATTCCAAGTGAGCTCAACTTATTTATCGAACTCACAATTGCATTGTATGCAGCATCTGAGAATCCCGCATTTTTGATGTGAACAAATCCAACTTTCAACTCACGTAAAACCTCCAACAGATTCACTGATTTATCTTTCCTTGGATACAGGAAAAGATTCCCTGTCTCAATGGCACTTTGATTTTTGTCAATCATATACGGACGTAAAAGAACATTCCCCTTTCTGGGAGAATTGTACACATAGTTATACATTTCCCAACCCTGTTGAGGAAGATTCGTCGCATTCCTATCGGCATAATAAGAATGTGAAAACACGACACGATCTCCAATCAATTGAACATCATCTACTTGCCAACCGTCTGTTGAAACAGCTCCTTTTACAGTCGAGATGACGATTCCGGTAAATCCACCTTTATCCCAACCAAAGTTAGAATCAGAACCTTCCTGACGACGATCACCACCAAGAATTACCCGAGATACTTTCCTTTGACTACCATTGATTCGCTCATTGTAGTTAATGAACTTCAGTCCCATTGTTGAGGCTTGTGAGTCAACCCTAAAGAAACCAGCTTCGTTGTCACTAACATAGAAACGACCATTCTGCAGGTTAATCTGTGAGCGGTCGTTTAATGATGAAATCGTTCCACCTCTAATTCTGTTTGCTGACATTTGACCTGTAACAATATTACTTGCATCCATGTTAACAATTGTGACTCGATGTGCATCTAAAGTTCCCGTCGTAATCTTACCTGCGTCAAGATTCCCAATCTTAGCTGATGAGATAACGCCATCTTGAATATAGGTTCTACCAGTGATTTGGACAAGACTTCCGTCAATCTTAACAGACCCATCTTTATTCAAATTCAACTGATTTAATACAGTTCCGGAATTAGTCAAGTTCTTAACCGCCCAAGAACCAGCCAGCTGGCTAACTTCTGTTTTCGTAGAGTTCAAAGCTGATTCTACAAAATTAGCCCTACCATCTAAACGACTGAGACTGCTTTCAGTATTAGCAACTCTGGACACAATCCCCTCTGCTGTCTGGGTGACTTGGCTGATTGAACGCCCTTGAGCTGTTAGAGTCCGAGTATGTCCGTCTACTGTGTCACGAACTTCGTGGAGGGCGGTGGTAGTTGCAAAGTCCTCTGGGGCTGGCGACCAGTAATCAGGAGCGATATCCCCAGTAGTAACCATCAATGCCCGAACATGAAATTTGCCACTCTTTGCGCCATCTATTCGAATTTGCAACTCAAATCCTTTTGAATTTTGGTACATCTCTCTAGTGACAATTCCGGATACTTTTATTAGCGTGTAGTTATTTCCTGTATTTAGATTACGGCTCCATTTATTGAAAAAAGGGTGATTGCGAGACCAGTTAGTCCAAGTCCAATTTCCGCTGGAATCTCTAATACGACCTTGTAGCAACATTCTTTTATTAGCTACACTCTCATCTAAGACGATGTTGTCTGCTGATACGTAGACAAACAGATTGACCTTGGTATCCGGATATATGCCCGTCTGATCACCGAGAGGAACCTGGCCCAAATCAAACGTCCAATTTTCCTTTATTGTAATATCTCTGAACGCCCCCCAAGAATCCGACGTCCCTCTCATAACGTTTCTATGAGAGAAGTTAGAAGGAATCCTCGTCTCAACCTGAGTTATCCTAGCGGTCAAACCTCTTTCTGTCTGCTCGATTGTATTTGTAAAGGTCGAGTTAGTTATAAAGCCTTTCGTATCAATCAGCTGGTTGACTTCAGTTCTTGAAAGTTTTGTAGAAATCTGACCGGCTAATGTATCGAGACGTGTCTCAGCATTTGTCACTCGATTCTTTTCGCTATTGAATTCAGTTTTTGAAACTTTAGCGTTGATAGCGTCATTTGTAACCTGCAATTCTGCTCTGAAACGGCTAGATAAGTCATCAACCTGACTTCTATCTGCTTTTAATTTGATAGAGCTCTTTGTTTGATTAATCTCAGTTGTGTGAGAGTCAACAGACTTTTTCAAGTTATTGTAATCAGTCTGAGAGACCTTACTAGAAACATCACCAATGAGCTGGTTGACTTGGGTCTCTTGACGGCTGATTTTGTTTTCTGCTTGCGCCAGTTTGGTGGATAACTGTCTTGTCCCTTCAGCAGTCTGAGTGGTGGTGGTTTTGGCACTTTCAATGATTGTCTGTAAATCTTCTGGTGCCTCTGTGTAATCAGTTGAAATAGTTCCTATTTCAACCTTTGGAAGCGCAATCCAAACGGTAGCCTGTGACCAAACATGCATGATAACTTCATTAGTGGCATTAGAATTAAGGTTTTCTGTAAGTTGGAAACTGTAGTAGGTCCATTCTGTTGACAACCTTAGTTCTTTTGTAGGACTTCTAAAACCGGAACGACATGCAAAAATAGTGTTAGCTACAGAAGCTTTAGCCCAAAAGCTAATCATAACGCTTTGATTCTTCATCTCATCTTCAGTTGAAAAACGAGTATCGCCTCCGGTTGCAAAAGTTATCTTTTGATTGTTGCGCTTACCATTAAATGTAGAAACAATTTTCAAGGTATTTGTCCCTCGAAATTTACTGTCTCTATCGATAGTTGCCATCAGTTGTCCTTGAGTCTGTGTCTCACTATCATCTAGATTATAAGTAGAATAACGCTTTTTTAAATCAAAATTAAATTTTGAATTTAGGAAAAGATTACGACCTCCAATTTGCGTCGGTATCTTAGCGACTGTCCGACTGATTTCAGTTGTTATCTTTTCGCCAAGTTGACGGATATTTGTCTCTGCTGTGCGGAGTTTTTCTTTTTCTTTGTCAAAATCAGAATTCTTGACCCTGCTAGCGATTTCCCCAGCTTGAACTCGAAGACTAGCTTCTGCTTGAGAAACTTTACCTGTCAAACTGTCGACTGTTGCCTTATCAGCCTTCAGTTTGATAGCATCGTTTGTTCTTGTGACTTCTGTAGACAGGTCATTTATAGACTCTTGGAGCGCTCGCTCTGATAAACTAATCAATCGACGAGCTTCTTCGTTTGCCTTATTTCTAGCTGCGAGAATGGCCCTCTCAGTCTCTTTTCGTTCCTCTTGGTCTAAACGCCTAGCCTCTGATAAAGCACCTTGAATAGCTGAATTAGAGCGCTCCTGCGCCTTAGTCAAATCCGCATTGGCTTTTTCGGCTAGTCGCTTTGCTTCGTCAGCGGTGGATTCTGCAACTCCTGCTTTTGCGACTAATTCAGCAACCTTGTCATTATGAAATCTTTCCTGCTCTACAAACTGCTTCCCAATCTCAGCAATTTCTTTTTCGAATTCCTCTTCATCAATTCCCAGTTTTGCTTTTTGCCACTCAAGTCCGTTCCAGACATACAGTTCAGTCTTTTCACCGTTTTGGTAATAGAGCTGGTCTCCTTTTATCAGAGTTCCTGGTGGATCATCAGTTGGAAATGTATCTCCCCAGTAATTCTTATTCTTCCCGTTAGTGGCAACCAAGGCCTCTAGTGCTGCTTTATAAGCTTCTGCAGTCTCAATTTGAGCTTGGCCAATTTTTGCTGACAAAGCAGAAACCTTAGTGACTGACTTCTCCACAGCGCTAATACTTCCACAAGTAATCTTGTGACTGATTAAACGACCTCGGATATCGTATGAACTAGTAAAAGAAACGATTCGAATCCGTCTGCGGAATCCTAATACATCATTAATAGCCATGATGTAATCACCGCACCTTGGCTGTGTATATGGATAACCTGCTTTTGTAAGATCCTCCATATCAATTTGAACAGAAATCTCATAAGACGAATCTACATTTGACTTCAACTTGTTGAGTAATGATTCCCTATCAGTGTATCGCTCATCTACAAATGGATCTGTCTCGATAACTCCGTATTCATCTGCTAAAGGACTTCTGTAGTTGACACTTAGCCGTCCTTTCGAATGGTCATCCTTGTCATTCCATGCCCCAAAACCAGCCTGGAATGTGGCAAATTCTTTGACGTTCTTTTCAATCTTCAACTCATTCATGTTGAAGTTTTTGCGGACAACTGTGGTCAAATCTGAGCCAGACCTATCCAAGATACGGACAACTCTGCCATGCACAACAAACTCAACTCCAGCTTGCTTAACAACATCATTGAATAAGCTCAGGCGATTCTTATATCCAAAAGATTGCTTTTCAAAAGCATAGCGCTTCACTTCGTTTCTGAAAGAATATCCGCTACCGTCAAAGATAAAATGTAGATATTCTTCAAAGGTGTGTGACCCATCATTCAGAGAAGTATGGACAGAGGATTTTGAGAAATCCCAGAAGAATTGATGTACGGCATCGAACTCTACTTCTAGCTGGCGACCTTTATCATGAGGTTTTATGTAGGTAACAACATAGTACTCATCACCGATTAGCAATCGCCAACCTCTATCAATCTTACGAAGCACACTCTGAGGTTCGCTAATTTTTCCAGATAATGACCGCTCACCATTGACTGACTGTTTAATGTCATAAGTCATCCGAACACCGTATCGGCGTTGGTTTTGGTCAAGAAACGTTACCATCAAAACTCCTTTCTATTTAAATAAATCAACCAGGCCTAAAATTCGAATCTTACCCTTAAAATTAGTCTGGTAGGCATTTTCAATAAATGGGTGTAACTCAAAAAACTCATAATTCGTCTTCTCGTTAGCATTTTCACCGTTCATAATCACTTCATGTCCAAAGACAGTAATCTTAGTTCCACTTTCCAAATTTGAAGCTTGATTAAACGTGAAATTATGATTGTTCAACCGAAAATAAAAAGCGTTCTGACCTCCATCTGAAACAAATTCAATTCTAAAAGGTACCTCTAGTTGACTGAGAGTCTCTGTACCGTTGTATGGAATCTTTCCGCCCGAAAGAAGAACATCTCTTGCATCGGACTGACCAAATGGTAGATTCACAGTCTCAAAATGAATCTGTAAATCATAAACAAGTCCACCCGTAAATCGTCCTTTGAAGGAAAAATTTATCTCTTTAGTTACAAGAACTTCATGTCGGTATTTCCAAGGAATCAGCTTTCGTTTCTTCTCATTGAAATCTCCGCTAGTCTTACCAGGGAGTTCAAAGTTATACAACTCGTCCTGCTCCGGAACTAACTTACGGATAAAATATGGGACACGACTAAAGAAGAAACCATTCAAGAAATCTTGTTTCTCATAAAAAGAAGAAATAGAAGGAACTTTTATCCGTCCCTTCACATCAATCTCTTTCTTCTTAAAATTAGCATTGTCAAAAATCCTCCCTGAACGACCTTTGACCGTACGAGATTCCATTTCCAATTCAGGAGAAGATTCTTGAATCTCGATATTATAAACGCCAAACTGAGACAGCGTAGAAATCGTCCCATTCTGATTAATCTCTAAATCCATTCTTCCTCCTAGTAATTAAAAAACTCTGACAATGCTTGTTGTCGAGCTTCTTTCTCTTTGATTGTGGTA
The DNA here is from genome assembly GCF_016458205.1 of Streptococcus sp. 121. Taxonomy (GTDB): domain Bacteria; phylum Bacillota; class Bacilli; order Lactobacillales; family Streptococcaceae; genus Streptococcus. The sequence goes on from NZ_JAEMED010000038.1 coordinate 18,492, forward strand.
TAGATTTCATCACCAACAAGTTCGTTATGAATTTCAAACTTAGTTTCTGGTAATACCATTGAGCGTACCTCATCACTAAGCGATTCTAGTGTAGATTTCACACCAGAATTCGTAACTTGTGCTGAGGTTTGCATCACACTGTTTGATTCGAACTCCTGATCAGTGATTGCATTAGCGTATTCTTTTGACATCTCTTTAATGTCGCTAACCCACGCCGCCATACCGATATACATACCTTCACCTGTATAGCCACCAATCGCTTTCATCACACGAGATGGAGAGCGAATATCCAAAGCACGGCGAATCGTACTTGCAATGTTATTGGCAATACTTGCAGCAAGTGCATATAAAGCACCAGCCATACTTGCTAGACCATTGTAAAGTCCTTGGCCAGCATGAGCGCCCGCAGCTTGCAACTGCCCAGCCAATTGGTTAAAGATTGACACAATCCGAGAGGCTGTACTTTGAGAAATGGATGCTGAGCGATTCATACCTGATTGAATAGCAGACACAACAGCATTCAGCCCACTTGTAACTGTACTACGAACTCGGTTAAAGGCACTAGTGAACGTTGAAGCAATTCGCTGTCCACCACTTTGAGCTGCTGATCCGATTTGAGTCATACCATTTCGAACAGCATTCGTCACACCGTTCATGGATGACTTAGCGCTCTGCTCTGCTCGTTGGAAATTGGATGTAATACTTGTGGCAACTTGCGAAGTATTCGCTTGAGCTGAAGCAGCTACTCCTGATAAATCTCCGTTTACACTGGCAGCTAGACCCGCGGTTGAAGATGTTGCTGACGCTTGTGCAGTACTAAAATCAATACCCGTTTGGGAAGCAATTTGAGAACTTGAAAGTGAGGCATTCTGATAAGCCGTAGCGTAGTCAATTCCTGTTTGTGAGGCGATACCAGCCGTTGAAGTGGCAGCATTAGTTTGAGCTGTTGCCAAATCCAAAGTAGTCTGCGAAGCTAACTGTGAAGTAGAGCTAGCAGCATTTGTCTGGGCTGTGGCAAAATTCGTGCTAACATTGCTGCTAATAGACGTTGCTTTAGCCAAAGTGTCTAAATCTAAACCAGCCATGGTTGTAGAGACACCAGTAGCCATTTCGGAAGTCTTAGTAGTTGCATTCAGACTCATTTGCCCAATATTCATGTCAACACCCGTAAACATATTCTGGGAACTTAATTGACCCCAAATTATTCATACCTAACTTAAAAACCTTCCAGAAACCGTATTGATTACAGGGTTTCTGGAAGGTTCTGCTTTTCACCCATTGGGTGAAACGTTCGACTAGACAAAAAAGGATTTCCCCTTTAT
>NZ_JAEMED010000039.1 GCF_016458205.1 Streptococcus sp. 121
ACAAACTGGCTAATGAGACGTGCTTCATGAGTTTCAGGGATATCCCAAGCAATAGATAGGTCAAGGCTGAGTTGATTTGTGTTATACTGTTTATACATTTTATTTCTTTCTAGTTATTTTGTGGTTATTATAATTATAAAGCATAAAATGAAAAAGGAGCAACTCTATTCTGGAATTGCTCACTTTTTTTATTTCTATAAGCTAGTTTTTGCCCAGCCTCTTTAGCGATAATATTCAACAGGTCTCCCAGACCTGTTGAACTATCTTCATCGGATTTCCTTTTCAGATTTCGAACTGTTTCGAGTATAAGTTGCTACCACAGAACGATTCAACTCCAGGTCCAATGCTATATCCATCGAATAAATCGGATCTAAAGACAAGGGCGGTGGCTCAGGAAGGTGATGTAGCTTGCTCTGGAACGAATGTGGGCAAGGTGGTGTCGCATCAGATTAGCGATAGATATCCTTGTCCTCCACTGCAAGTAGCCTCTTGCTGGCTTTTAGAGCAAGGCACGACTTTGCCCTAAGCGTGGATGTCTGTTTCTAATAACCTTTCCTTAGTTAGGATACATGGAGTTGTTAAGTCGAAAAGAAGAAAGGGACAGGATAGTACCCCTGATGTGATTTGAGAAATGGATTGGAATAGGAATCTTTATGGAGATCCTAAAGTCATCAAGCATAGAGTGCTCCTTGCGGGCTTCCTTGAGTAGTTGATATTAGATCAGTAGATTCTTTGTTATTTTAAATATTTGTGTTAGATTAGTTGTATTCAATCAGTTTTTGGACCTGTTACATGGTCCTAAATGAAGAAGGGCTGCTGTGTGATTCCAAACTTTTGGAAAATAGATTGTCTGTGGGGTATAAAAGGAAAGGGGATTTTTTCCTGGGTTAAGAAATAGGACTACTTTCCCCAAGGGCATCCGAGTTGAAAAAACTCATTGCGAGTATTGCACCGCCCTTTTAATGCATGAAGTTGTAAAGCTTATGGAGAAACAAATCTTACTTGTCAAGTGGAGGATTAAAGATGAAACGCTTATTGTCAACCTATGCTAGTGATATTGCAGCAATGAGCCCGCAGGATTTGAAACGGTCCATCAGGGCTAGTGAAGGTCGAATTGTGATGGGAGAGACGGTGGTCACAGCTGCTCCTTTGATTGCAGGTGTCAGCAATGCCGAGATGATGGCTGCTTTTAGCTGTGACCTGCTTGTTCTGAATGAACTGGATGTTTTTAAGCCAGAGATTGTCGGCTTCTATGATTGTCCCAATCCGATTGCGGAGCTTAAACGCTTAACTGGTCGGCCAATTGGGATTAACTTGGAGCCTGTGGATGGATCACAGGAGCTCTTGGAAAACCAAGTGGACCTGCCAGCCGGTCGTCTGGTTAGCCCCCAGAGTCTGCAACAAGCTCAAGAATTGGGCGTAGACTTTATTATGTTGACGGGCAACCCCGCAACGGGGGTTTCTCTGGCGGCTATTTCAGAAGCGATTGCCCTGACCAAACAACACTTCTCAGGCTTGGTGTTCGCTGGGAAGATGCACGGCGCTGGCCTGGGGGAAGCGGTCGTTGATGCTTCGGCACTCCTCGACTTTGTCCGCCTGGGAGCTGATGGGATCTTAGTACCGGCAGTTGGCACAGTTCCGGGCGTCCGTGAAGACCAGCTAGCACCGATCGTGGATCAGGTCAAAGCCCAAGGAGCCTTGGTCATTTCGACTATTGGAACCAGCCAGGAAAGTGCAGACAGCCAAACAGTCCGGGACTTTGCCCTCAGCAACAAACGCGTGGGCTCCGATATCCACCATATTGGGGATGGCTCATATGGCCGCATGCCAGACCCAGAGAATATTCTGGCCCTTTCCCTAGCGGTTCGGGGAAAACGGCACACCTATTTCAAAATGGGGCAGTCAGTTAGAAGGTAAAGCCGCTTTGAATTTAAAAAAAGTAAGGAAAATATCTTGACGACTTTCGCCATATTTGATAGTATGGAATACGGTATTGTTTACCCCATTTGAAAGGCCCCGGAACCTTCCAAATAACTCGTGGACCGGAACATCCACACTGTAAACAAAAACGAGATTGACTATAGGAGAAATCATGAACAAAACTACATACATGGCTAAGCCAGGTGAAGTTGAACGCAAATGGTACGTTGTTGACGCAACTGATGTCCCACTTGGACGTCTTTCTGCAGTGGTTGCTTCTGTTCTTCGTGGTAAGAACAAACCAACTTTCACACCTCACACGGATACTGGTGACTTCGTTATCGTTATCAACGCTGAGAAAGTGAAATTGACTGGTAAAAAAGCAACAGACAAAATCTACTACACTCACTCATTGTACCCAGGTGGATTGAAATCGATCTCTGCTGGTGAGTTGCGTTCTAAGAATGCTGTTCGCTTGATTGAAAAATCCGTTAAAGGCATGCTTCCACACAACACACTTGGACGTGCTCAAGGTATGAAATTGAAAGTATTTGTTGGTAGCGAACACACTCATGCTGCTCAACAACCAGAAGTTCTTGACATTTCAGGACTTATCTAAGGAAAGGAGCAGATGAAACTATGGCACAAGCACAATATGCAGGTACTGGTCGTCGTAAAAACGCTGTAGCGCGTGTACGTTTGGTTCCAGGTACTGGTAAAATCACAGTTAACAAAAAAGACGTTGAAGAGTACATCCCACACGCTGACCTTCGTTTGGTCATCAACCAACCATTTGCAGTCACTGCAACTGCTGGTTCTTACGACGTATTCGTAAACGTTAACGGTGGTGGTTACGCAGGTCAAGCCGGAGCTATCCGTCACGGTATCGCTCGTGCGCTTCTTGAAGTAGACCCAGACTTCCGCCAAAGCTTGAAACGCGCTGGACTTCTTACACGTGACGCTCGTATGGTTGAACGTAAGAAACCAGGTCTTAAGAAAGCACGTAAAGCTTCACAATTCTCAAAACGTTAATCGTTTGTTGGAGAAGACAGAACTCTCACATTTGTGGGGGTTCTTTTTTGCTATACAAAAACAAACCTAGGATGTTTCTATCCTATAATTTTGCTTTTCTAGATAAAAAGTGCTATAGTATGGAAAAGGAGGACGAAACCATGCAAATTAACATAGAAAATCTAGTTCCAATCACGGAAGCAAATCAGAATTTTTCCAAAGTAGCTAGACTGGTAGATAGCAATGGCACAGCTGTCATCTTGAAAAATAACAAGCCTAAGTATGTCCTAGTCGATTATAATACACTAGTTCAAGAGGAAGAAGCTGTTGTTGCAGATCAAGCGAGTGTGGATGAAGTTGCAAACTCTATTTTGTCTCGCCACCTAGATGCTTTTAAGGAATTGGCCAAATGAAGCAACTTTCAACGGATCAAATCGTAGGTCTGCATAGTCAACTTATTGCTGCCTCTGGTGGAACAGATGGAGTGCGAGATTTAGGTTTAGTTGAGTCAGCGGTTGCCAATGTTTTTGAGACCTATTTTGGGGTGGAGCAATATCCTTCAATTGAAGAAAAGGCAGCTAGACTTTGTTATTCGCTGATTAAAAATCACGGTTTTATTGATGGCAATAAACGAATTGGCATATTCGCTATGTTGGTTCTGCTAGAAATTAATGGTATTGTATTAGATTGTACAGACGAAGAACTAGTTGAATTAGGAGTTGGAGTAGCGAGTTCACAGCTAGGATATGATGATATTTTGGAATTTGTCAAGATTCAGGATTATGTTCGCTAAGGATTTACGGAAGGTGTTTGTGTTATACTCCCGAGTTTATCACTTTAAAAAAGACACAAGATAGCTAACCCCTTGGGGGACAAGGAGTTTGGCTGTCTTTTTTAATTATTTTCGTGTTGTATATGAACCTCTAGCATAATTTCTTAATTCCTCGAACTTCACAACTCCCTTTGTCCAGTCAATTCCAAGAAGCTTATTTAACTCCTGCATATTCGGACTCTCTTGAAGTCTGTAGTAATCATCTTGTAAACGAGTTGCTTTGGCACTATTCATGGCCTTATCCGCTACAACGACAATTCTCTCAATTCCAAATTGTTTTTTCACTTCCTCAACTGCTGGGAGATAGGTGACTGGATCTGTTTGATTTCCCCGAAAGAGCTTGTAGCTAATGGGGATGCCGTTTGTATCCATAAAGAGACCTAGTTGAACGATTGGCTTAGGTCGATGTTCTTTGCTTGGACCTCGTCTACGCAGGCCAACCTTGAGAACCTCCTCATCTTCAGAGATTTCTTCTTCGTCAGGAATATCGGTTTCAAAATAGTAGTTGGTCACATCGTAAAATACAAGGCGTCCTTCCCGATTGGTTAGGCGACTGATTTCTTGATGAAGATGGAGTTGGATATCCTACTTAATATCGTTTAACTTATCAAGTAGGCGATAAACTGCATTTAGGTTAATGTCCCAATCTCCAAATAAATCTTCTTGAGATTCAAAAGTCGCTAACTTACTGTCTGGTTTTAAAATTCGCTGGAAGACTTGGATGGATTAGGGATTATGCTATACTAGTCTTAAATTAACATATGTGTGAAAGGAGTAGGGTGATGGGGTCTCTAAAAATCAAACCGATTGAAAAAGAGGATATGCGCCAATTATGGCAGATTGGATTTGCGGTCGAAAATCCCGAATGGTCAAAGTGGAATGGTCCTTATTATGACGACTATAAGGCTTACACATTTGAGGAATTCTGCAATACCTTCTTTTTTATAATGAAGGGAAATATAAACAGGGAATCTATGTGGATGATGTTTTAGTGGGGATGCTGTTTCGTTATTGGGAGGATGAGAAAACCCGCTGGTTAGAGATTGGGATTGTGATTTACGACGAGAACTATTGGGGGAAAGGGTTTGGCACGCAAGCTTTAAGGGAATGGATCTCCGATACTTTTGATACCTTTGACATGATTGAACATATCGGTTTAACCACTTGGTCTGGCAATGAACGAATGATGAAATCTAGTGAGAAGTTAGGTCTGAAACAAGAAGCCCGGATTCGCAAAGTCCGATACTGGCAAGGTGTGTATTATGATAGTGTTAAATATGGTGTTCTGCGAGAAGAATGGGGAGTGAGAAAGAACTCATTAAGTTGAAACAGAGTTCGTTACAAGTCTTTATTTCAAGTTGTAAGCTGAAACGATTTATCCCCAAATCGACCTGCTCTTTTATTTTCGTGCTCGGGCTCAAACAGTCTATTCCCAGACTGTTTGTAGCCACCTCTGGTCTAAAGGCATGTTGAATGCCTTTAGAGTTTACAGATGAAATGAACGCAGTTCATGTCAATGTTGATTAGGTTGTTCTCGGAGGTCAAAGAGTCAGGAATTGCCTCTTTGAGTCAATAAAAGCGAACAATTGTTATTTGCTTCGCAAATCCTATCTGATACCTCAAACAGCCTTTTAGCTGTTTGACCGAATCAACCACTGCGTCAAAGTTATTTCTTAACATCATTGTGAGGAGTGTATTTATCCTCACGCGCCTTTTTGAATCCCTTTGCACAGCTTAACTCCTGAAATCATGCAACTTAGAGTTGCTTCAGGAGTTATTTTTTTGTACAACTAATTCTATATAGAAATTTCTTGACTTGGCTGGCCGCTTGTGTTAAAGTATTTCTATATCGAAGTAAAGAGGTGAGCAGATGGAAGAGTGGAAAGGTGGTTATCAAAACTTGCACATTCGTTTGTTAAACGGGCGTCTTTTTCAAAAATTATTAAGGAAAGAGAAAGAAGTTCGTTATCGAAGTGAGCAAGGAAAAATTTTATCAGTGCTCTGGCAGTGCGAGGATGGGAGGGCAACGGCTACGGATATTGCACTCCAAACGGGTTTGGCCAATAATACCCTAACTTCGATGATTAAAAAGTTAGTGGAGCAGGGCTTGGTGGAAGTTCGGCCTTGTGCGAATGATAAACGGAAAAAGTATGTGATCTTAACGGAACTAGGATGGTCACAAAAGGAGATTGGTGACCGGGTAAGTCGTGAGTTGGGAAACATCTTTTACCAAGGCTTCTCTCAACAGGAAATCCGAGATTTTGAGGCTTACCAAGAGCGTATCCTGGCGAATTTAATGTCAACAGAAGTATAGGACATGAAAGGAACGGAGCAATGACAATGATTGGAATTACGGGAGTGACAGGTCATTTAGGGGCTATTGCGGCGAAGCTAGTAGCTGCTGCAGGACACAAGGCGATTCATCTAGCCAGGAGTCCAGAAAAAGCTTCTCATCTCCCAGGGGCAGAGATTCGAAAGGTTCAATATGCCAATAGACCGGAGGTTGTAGCAGCCTTAACCGGGATTGATACACTCTTGTTTGTATCGGCACGTGAGAGTGAGGATCGGGTTGCGGAGCATAAGGCTTTTTTAGATGCGGCTAAGGCTGCGGGTGTTCGGCACATTGTTTATACCTCCTTTTACGGGGCTGCTGAGAATGCTACCTTTACCTTGGCGCGGGATCATGCCCAGACCGAGCGGTATATCAAAGATTTAGGTTTCACCTACACCTTCTTGCGGGACAATTTTTATTTAGAATTTTTCCGAGGTTTATTGGAGGAATATGGGGAAATTCGTGGTCCTGCGGGTCAAGGTCGAGTATCTGCGGTGGCACGTCAAGATACGGCAGAGGTTGCAGCTACAATCTTATTGAATGCCGATTCTTGGGCCAATCAAACCTTGAATCTAACGGGACCTGAAGACTTGTCCATGGAAGATGTCTTGCGTATTGGGGCAGAAGTCACTGGAGAGAACTACCAGTATATTGATGAAACCCTTGCGGAATCCTACGAATCTCGTAAGCAATGGCCGGCGCAACAGTGGGAATATGATTCCTGGGTTTCGACCTATACTGCCATCGCAGCGGGAGAGCAAGCGGGTCTTTCTTCAGATGTAGCGCGTGTCTTAGGTCGTCCGCCTAAGTCTTTGAAAGAAGTTTGGTTGAAGGAGCTTTATGATTAAATATGAAGGGGTGGCCCTCTCTTACCAGGATAAGAATGTCTTAAAAGGTGTTGATTTGGAAATCCAGTCGGGGGAATTTATCGTTCTGGTAGGACCGTCAGGTTCAGGGAAAACAACCTTATTGAAGATGCTGAATCGTTTGCTAGAACCTAGTGACGGGAATATCTATCGGGAAGGCAAACGGATCAAAGATTTTGATGAGCGAGCTTTGCGCTTATCTACAGGGTATGTCCTGCAGCAAATTGCCCTCTTTCCCAATCTAACAGTTGCGGAAAATATTGCTCTCATTCCCAAAATGAAAGGTTGGACTGCAGAGGCAATTCGTCTTCGGACAGAAGAATTATTAGCTAGAGTGGGATTGCCAGCTGAAGTCTATGCGACTCGGATGCCAAGTGAATTATCTGGTGGGGAGCAGCAACGTGTGGGAATTGTCCGGGCCATGATTGGCGAACCGGAAGTTTTACTGATGGATGAACCCTTCTCGGCTTTAGATGCCATATCCAGGAAACAACTCCAGATTTTGATTAAGGAGCTGCATCAGGAGTTCGGGATGACAACCATTTTTGTAACCCATGATACCGATGAAGCCTTACTTCTGGGGGATCGCATTGCAGTACTAGAGGCTGGGCAAATTCGCCAGTTTGCGACTCCAAAGGTGATCTTAGAGGAGCCTGCTACGGATTTTGTAGCGGATTTGTTTGGAGGTGCTGCCTATGCTTGATTTGGTCACTACCTTTCAGGAGCGGTCTGCTGAGTGGGTACAAGCCTTAGGGGAACACTTACAGCTCTCCCTTCTATCCTTGCTTCTAGCGATTTTGCTCTCCCTTCCACTAGCTTTTGGTTTGAAAGAAAACAAGCGTTTATCGGCTCTTGTTTTGCAGCTTGCTGGGATTTTTCAGACCATTCCTTCCATGGCCTTGCTGGGGCTCTTTATCCCACTCATGGGAATTGGAACTCTTCCAGCATTAACCGCCTTGGTCATCTATGCTCTGTTTCCGATTTTAGAAAATACAATAACAGGCTTAAATGGTGTTGATCCAAGTTTAGAAGAAGCTGGGCTAGCTTTTGGAATGACTAAGTGGGAGCGTCTGAAGACGTATCAGTTGCCTTTAGCCATGCCGGTTATCATGTCGGGAATTCGGACTTCAGGTGTGATGATTATCGGGACAGCAACGCTAGCGGCTCTGGTTGGTGCTGGAGGTCTGGGATCCTTTATTTTATTGGGGATTGATCGTCGAAATACCAGTCTTATCTTAATTGGGGCTCTATCAGCAGCTTTGTTGGCTATTCTTTTCAATCTATTGTTGAAGTGGATGGAGAAGGCTAAGTTAAGGACGATTGCGGCAGCCTTTGCAGCCCTTTTATTGGGAGTTGGAGTATCTTTGGGAACCACACTTCTTCCCAAACAGGAGGAGAAGACCCTAGTCATTGCGGGTAAACTCGGGCCTGAGCCTGAGATTCTGATGAATGCCTATAAACTTTTAATTGAAGAAAATTCAGAGCTACAAGTTGAGGTCAAACCCAATTTTGGAAAGACGGATTTTCTCTACCAGGCCTTAAAGAAAGGGGATATTGATATCTACCCTGAATTTACGGGGACGATCACGGGGAGTCTCTTGCGACCAGCACCAGAGTTGAGTCATGATCCGGAGCAGGTTTATGAGGCGGCGCGTGATGGGATTGCCAAACAGGATGACCTGGCCCTTCTAAAACCCATGGCCTATCAGAACACTTATGCTTTAGCGGTTCCGAGGGCCATTGCGGAGGAATATCAGCTGAAAACAATTTCAGATTTGAAGAGGGTAGAAGGGCGTCTTAAGGCCGGGTTTACCTTAGAATTTAATGATCGGGAGGATGGAAATAAGGGTCTGCAATCCTTATATGGCTTAAATTTAGATGTTGTGACCATGGAGCCAGCCTTGCGATACCAGGCGATTGCGTCTGGAGATATTCAGATCATTGATGCGTACTCTACGGATGCAGAGTTGGCTCAGTATGACCTGGTTGTTCTTGAAGATGATCGGCAGCTTTTCGCTCCTTATCAAGGGGCTCCTCTCATGCGTCAATCACTTTTGAAAGAATATCCTGAATTAGAGGGGATTCTGAATCAATTAGCTGGGAAAGTTACAGCAGATCAGATGAGTCGAATGAATTATGCAGTAGGCGTTGAAGGACGCGATGCCCGTAGTGTAGCTGAGGAATTCTTAAAAGAAGAAGGTTTGCTCAAGGAGTGATTAGGTTTATTGAATTCGGTAGAGGTTGTTTAAACGGATTAGATTTACCTTTGAAGAAAGTATAAAAAAATCCTCAATCCCGTTGATGAAATAGAAGGGATTGAGGATTTTTACAGATTGGTTTAGTAGTGGTCTTTGCAGGGACAAATATAGATGGAGGTGTCATCAACCTGATAGATAATGCGGTGTTCTTCTGAAATCCGTCTAGATCATTATCCCGCTAAATCGTGTCGGAGCGGTTCAGGTTTGCCGATGCCTGTAAATGGGTGCCTGTCAATATCTTTTATCAATCGGTTGATTTTTTTAATGGTCGCTTTATTTCCTTGTTCATACCAGTAAAAATAGTCATCCCAAGCTTCATCAGACCATGCCTTATTCATCGGCCACCTCCAATAATTCATGAGTTTGAAAGTCCCCTATTTGGAATTGGTGGTCACCTTTTCGAATTTTATTCATGAGATAATTGTTGGACTGGATACGTAAGGTTTCCTGCATGCTATCATAGTCGCGCTTCGATAGAACGACAACGGTATCCTCAACATTTTTTGAAGTGACAATGAGTGGTTCAGCATCCTCGTTAACTTGACGTATATATTGTTTCAAATTTTGACGAAAGTTTGAATAAGTAACAGCTTCCATGACGTTCTCACCTCCTCGTTAATATTGTACGATATATTGTACCAAAAATCCTTGGTTGTTTTAAGAAAAAATAGGGACCAAAGATGTAGAATGGATTTAAGATTTAGGATATCACAATTGGTAGTGGATTGACTTCATATATGGAAATTATTTCTAGTTAATTAGAAATTAAATTTTAAAACAACCATTATTTCCAATTGATTGGAAATAATGGTTGTTTTTGGTATACTCTTAGAGAGGTGGTTCAATGAAATGGATAGATAGACCAGAATATGTCGCTTTTTTAAATCGACATCGGGATCGACAGGTCATTAAGGTAATCAGTGGCGTAAGACGGGCTGGTAAGTCGGTTCTTTTTCAGCTTTTTCGGCAAGAGCTGATTCAGTCAGGTGTGGCGGAAAGTCAAATTCTAGTGATTAATTTTGAAGATCTTCGCTATTATGATTTGAGAAATTTTCAGGCTCTGAATCGGTATTTAGAGGAGCAGCTTCAAACTCCAGAAACCTACTATATTTTTTTAGATGAAATCCAGCATGTGGATCAGTTTGAGTTGGTTGCGGATAGCTTATTTATCAAGCCGAATGTTGATTTATATTTGACAGGTTCTAACGCTCGTTTCATGAGCAGTGATTTGGCAACGAATTTAACGGGTCGATATGTTCAGTTAGAAGTTCTCCCCCTATCCTTTTCAGAATATGTAGCTGGGCGGAGGGAGGAAGGTTTGTCGCAAAGTCAGCTGTTCAATGACTATTTGTTTAGCGCTTTTCCTTATTTGTTGCAAACAGAGAGTTATCGCGAGCGTATCGAGTACTTACAAGGTCTCTATTCCACGATCTTGTTGAATGATGTGTTGCCTAGGGCCGGTGCAGCTAGCCCAGATTTATTAGAACGCTTAGTACGGACGCTTCTCAGTAGCATGGGGAGTCCAATTTCTACGAATAAAATTCGGAATACCTTGGTTAGTCAAGGAGTCAAAGTATCCAATACCACCTTAGAAGGCTACCTGGATGCTTTGTTGGATTCCTTATTGTTCTACGCTGTCCCTCGGTTTGATGTCAAAGGGCGAACCCTTTTGCAAAGACTAGAGAAATTTTACTGCGTTGACCTTGGTTTTCGCCAATTGCTCCTACCAGATCACCAAGAAGATTTAGGGCATATGATTGAATCGATTGTTTATTTGGAATTAAGACGGCGTTTTTCTAAAGTATATGTCGGAAATATAGGTAAATACGAAGTGGATTTTATTGTTGTGACCGACACAGGAGCTTATCAGTACTTTCAGGTGAGTCTGTCGACTCTAGATCCTGCGACACTTGAGCGTGAACTTCGTCCATTGCAAGCCATCAAGGACCAGTATCCTAAATATCTTCTAACATTGGATCAAATCCAGCCAGAAGCTAATTATGATGGGATTCAAAAGAAGGCGCTCCTGAATTGGTTATTAGAAGAGTCCTAGAGATTTGTAGAAGGGAAATCAAAAATGGATTTAGAACGCTATCATCAGTTGGCTTTGCAGAAGCAAAAAGAGCATCGAAAGTTCCTCGCGGGGCTTAAGAAAAAACCTCCTAAACAGTTAGATAAACTTAGCCAGGAAATTCATGCAGAAGTGTTTGAGGAGATTGATTGTATCCAGTGTGCCAACTGCTGTCGTCATTTAGGTCCTCTTTTGACAGAGGCAGACATCACGCGCATTTCCAAAACGTTTCGCATGAAATTATCTGCCTTTGAGGAGGCTTTTCTGCGCGTGGATGAAGATGGTGATAAGGTCTTTCAATCCATGCCCTGTCCGTTTATCGGCGAGGACAATCTCTGCTCTATCTACGATGTTCGTCCTAAAGCCTGCCGTGAATTTCCGCATACAGACCGTAAAAAGATTTATCAAATCAACCATCTTACCATCCAAAACACCCTCATCTGCCCAGCAGCCTATCTCTTTGTAGAAAAATTACAAGAACAGCTGAAATAATATCCATTCTATTTTAAAATCAGACCTCCCCTCAGCTATCCCGTAAAAGCTGAGGGGAGGTTTTGTATCTATTTTATTGGTGCGGTTTCAGAAATTTTCAAGGAAAATATCAAATTCAGGTAAAACTAAGTCAACATATCCACGTTGTGGCTGAAAGACAAGTCCTTTATCTATAAGTCTATACTTATATGTATTAATAAGGTTTTTATCCCATTTCGTTTCTTTAATCAGATCTGCTATCTTTGTTTCTGATTTGATTGCTTTTAAGAAGATTTCATCCTTCTCTGAAAGTCGTTGTTTGATTAGTCGATAGGCATTTTTTCCAAGCAAATATCGAAAATCTGGAATAATTTCATCGATATCGTTGATGGTTGTAGATTCTTTCTCATACATTAATTGACCTAGTAATTGAAAAGCATAGGCATATCCTTTGGTTTTCTCTGCAGCATAACCAGCAACAGAACGGTCGAGTGATAGATGTTTGATATAAGCCTCTTCGATATCATCAATGGTGAGAGGAGAGAGTTCAATTATATTTGAGCGTAGTAGGAAAGTTAAAATTTTATCGGTAATAACTTCATTAATATCTTCCGGAAGACCTGTTGAAACAATGCTAATAGGAAGGTCTTTACGGATAAGGAGCTGAAAAAGTGAGTACAACTCTCTAATACCATTAGAACTAGAAATTTCATCGATTAAAACGACAACTTTCCGATTAGCATTTTGACAAATAGTCAATAGGTCAATTAATTGTTGTTGATTTGTAGTATTTTGAGACTGGACATTCTCAATGGTTAGTCCCAATACACTAAAGTTTTTAACTTGTATAGAATTGCTCAGTGTAATTTCTCTATTAACCTTATTGCTTAATTCTGCAATCAACTCGGACACAATGGAAGGGGTGTTAATCAGTGTGATGGGAATCCAGTGTTCAGGTAGTTCATTTTCTAACTTCGTGATAAAGGTGGTTTTTCCTGAACCTCGAACTCCTGTAATGATAGTAGATTGTGCATCGGAGTAAGGGTTGTCGAGATTTTTTAACAGATTCTCAAATTCCTGGTTTCTGTTCAAAAAAACTTTAGGTAATTTACCAAATATAGTCGTGAATGGTGTCATAGCATCTCCTATATATTGGTATATACTTTTATATTTCCTTATATACTCGTATATACTTTTTATTTCCATTATACACTCGTATATACTTTTTGTCAAAATTTCCTTAAACTATTCCACAAATGTAAAAGGCTCCAGTAATTCCGGAGCCCTTATAGGAGATTATGATGTCCGCTCGCTCTGTGATACGGAGTGAGCTAGAGCGGCGGATACCGAGCAAAGCGAGGTAAAAAAGCGCTCTGCGCTTTACCGCTCCCCAATAATCTCCCCGGCAAGTCAAATAATTGCCATTCCTAAACAAGTAAAAGGCTCCAGTAATTCCGGAGCCCTTATAGGAGATTATGATGTCCGCTCGCTCTGTGACACGGAGTGGGCTAGAGCGACGGATACCGAGCTTGCAAGGTAAAAAAGCGCTCTGCGCTTTACCGCTCCCCAATAATCTCCCCGGCAAGTCAAACAATATCCGTTCCTAAACAAGTAAAAGGCCCCAGTAATTCCGGAGCCCTTATAGGAGATTATGATGTCCGTTCGCTCTGTGACACGGAGTGGGCTAGAGCGACGGATACCGAGCTTGCGAGGTAAAAAAGTGCTCTGCGCTTTACCGCTCCCCAATAATCTCCCCGGCAAGTCAAACAATATCCGTTCCTAAACAAGTAAAAGGCCCCAGTAATTCCGGAGCCCTTATAGGAGATTATGATGTCCGCTCGCTCTGTGACACGGAGTGAGCTAGAGCGACGGATGCCGAGCAAAGCGAGGTAAAAAAGTGGAAGCATAGTGCCCCACTTCACCTTGTCTCAATAATCTCCCCAGTGTTCTCATTCCCACAACATTTGCCAAAAGTAAAAGGCCTCATTAGAACTGAGGCCCTTATAGGAGATTATGATGTCCGTTCGCTCTGTGACACGGAGTGAGCTAGAGCGACGGATGCCGAGCAAAGCGAGGTAAAAAAGTGGAAGCATAGCTCCCCACTTCACCTTGTCTCAATAATCTCCCCAGTGTTCTCATTCCCACAACATTTGCCAAAAGTAAAAGGCCTCATTAGAACTGAGGCCCTTATAGGAGATTATTATGAAAAAGAAAAGTTTTAGGAGTCGTTGAGGTCTTCCTCAACTATGGAATAAGTATACCGTTCTTTCCTTAAACGAAACTTATAGTTTCAAAAAATTTATTCGTCTGTGAGTTGGTCGTGGGGATAGCGTTCGTAGAAGTGGACTTTTAGGAGGATGAGGCGTTCCAGATCACGGAAGATTTGCAGGAGCATAGAGCGGGATTCGAATTCTTCGCGACTCTTTGGGAGTGGCCGTTGGCGAAAAGCTTCTAGGTATTGGTCAATCCGATCAATCAGATGAACTGGGGTGGATTTGTCTTCCAGTTGTTGGGCGGTGTCCTTGAAGAGTTGGGCCAGAATCAGGCTCTCCTCCGCAGAAAAGTGGCAGTGGTTGATGTCCTCGACCATTTGTTGGAGGTAGTAACATTGTTCCAAACGCATTTCAAAGTAATGCACTTCGTAGTCAGTTCGCTGAAAAAGTTGGTTGGATTGGTCACGGTAAACCAGCTCAAGGGCTGCTTGGATCTCCCTTTCCAATTGTTGGGTACGGAAAGTCTCCTCACTTGCCTCTCCGGTCGAGAGGATATGGTGGAAGCGCAGGAGTATGCCTTTGAAGAGGAATTCGACCCGGTCCTTTGCGGCGATGATTTCTTTTTGGTGGGAAGGCATATAGACATTGGCCAAGAGAGCCAGGCTAACCCCGATTGCGAAAAGGCCGATTTCATTTAGGATGACGGGTAGGGCCAAGCTTCCGGTATCGAGGAGGTGAAAAACTCCAACTGTGGAGACGGATAAGCCGATGTCCCATTCGTATTTATAGGCCATGGGAATGTAGATAGCCATGGTTAGTCCAAAGGCCCAAATGTTAAGTCCGAATAGACTGAAACAGACAATAGCCGCAAGCATGGCTGAGGTCATACTTAAAACACGCCGTTTAGCGGTAAGGAGTGTTGAGCGTCGCGTATCTAATAAACTGAGCAAACCAATAATCCCCGCAGATGACGGATAGTTAAGCCCGAAAAAGGTGGCCAGTTGGACGGCTAACCAGATGACCAAGACAACTTTAACACTTTTTTGAAAAATGGACATGGGGCCTCCTTGATTTTTTCTAATTTTAGTGTATCATATACCTAACTTTAGTAGAGGTCCTGAGGGCTTGAGAATGAAGGAGAAACTATGAAAAAAGACTTTATCCATCAGCAAGAAGAAATTTCCTTTGTCAAAAACACCTTTACCCAATACCTACAAGACAAATTAGAAATCGTTGAGGTGCAAGGTCCGATTTTGTCTCGTGTTGGGGACGGAATGCAGGACAACTTGTCTGGCATTGAGCATCCAGTAGAAGTGCATGTGAAGTTGATTCCAGAAGCAACTTATGAAGTGGTTCATTCCTTGGCTAAGTGGAAACGACACACCTTGGCTCGCTTTGGTTTTAATGAGGGAGAAGGTCTCTTTGTTCATATGAAGGCTCTGCGTCCGGATGAGGATTCCTTAGACCCAACTCATTCTGTCTATGTCGACCAGTGGGACTGGGAAAAGGTGATTCCAGATGGTCAACGGAATTTAGCTTATCTGAAGGATACAGTTGAAAAAATCTACAAGGCGATCCGCCTAACAGAATTGGCCGTAGAGGCCCGGTACGATATCGAAGCCATTTTGCCCAAACAGATTACCTTTGTGCATACAGAGGAGCTGGTCAACCTTTATCCCGACTTAAGTCCAAAAGAAAGAGAAAATGCGATTGCTAAGGAGTATGGGGCGGTCTTTCTGATTGGGATTGGAGGCGTGCTAGCGGATGGACAGCCGCATGACGGCCGCGCACCGGACTATGACGACTGGACAACGGAGACTGAGAATGGCTATAAGGGCTTGAATGGGGATATTCTGGTCTGGAATGACCAATTGGGTTCTGCCTTTGAACTCTCTTCCATGGGAATCCGGGTGGATGAAGATGCGCTCAAGCGCCAAGTGGCCATTACGGGTGATGAAGAGCGCTTAGAATTCGATTGGCATAAAACCCTGCTTCGTGGTTTCTTCCCGCTATCAATTGGTGGAGGGATTGGCCAATCTCGTTTAGCCATGTTCCTCTTGCGGAAAAAACATATTGGAGAAGTTCAATCCAGTGTCTGGCCACAAGACGTCTATGATAGCTTTGACAATATCCTCTAAACGGATGGTGTATTTATGGAACGACATCCTGCTAAAGGCACTCGCATGGTTAAGTCCATGGGTTGGGAAAATGGCATCATGGAAGTTGAATATGTCAGCGGTCTGATTCATCAGTACCATGATGTCACGGAAGACCAATTCATTCGAGCGGGTACTGGAAATAGTGATAAAAAAGTCCGCCTGATTGGTAAAAGTCATCGGTTTACTCGGGTGGAGGAAAAAGAAGCGTAAAAAGGTCGAGTTTTCACACTCGGCCTTTTTTAAGGGGTCAAGGTTTGGAAAAAGAGAATTACCAGGCGAAAGCATTGGTTGGTGCCAGCAAGGCTTCTAGGTAATCGCTGGCTGGGCAAAGGGTGACGGAGATACCGGCCATATCGAGGCTGGTCATGAACCGACCGTTTTTAATGAGAGTCGGATGGATTCCTTGGATGTCTAGCAGTTGGAGGAGGTCATGGGTAAAGACCCCCATCTCTAATTCACTGGTAGTTCCTAAATTATTGATGAGCAGAATATAGGAATCTCCTGTTTTCCAATGAAAGTGAAGTCGGAGTTTGTTGAGAATCTCGTTGGCTAGTTGTTCTGAACTCTCAAATGGTTCCAGACGGTAGCCTTCTTCCCCATGGATACCAATTCCATAGGAAATATAATTTTCTGGTATTGTGAAAGTATTTCGTGTTTTTTCAAAGAGTGTGCTTGTTTTAGAGGCAAAACCAATGGTGGCAATTTGACTGGATAGAGTCAAGCCTAAGTTTTCAAGTTCTTGTAAGTTTGCCCCAGCCTGTGCCGCGTGTCCCAGAATTTTATGAAGAAGAATGGTTCCAGCGAGTCCTCTACCTCTGATTTGGTATTTTTGTTTGTTTTCAATGGAGATGTCATCGTGGGAGAGGATGTAGGAAACTTGGTGTCCATCTTGCCGAGCTTCTTGGATGGCACTTCGGAATTCAAGAAGGTCAGCAGGGAAATTTTTGATAATAATAAAAACACCTTGTCCTTGGTCCAAGAAACGGATAGCTTTGAGGATTTCTACTTTTTTGGGAGGTGTGAAGAGTTGTCCATAAAGAGCTCCTGTCAACATTCCGTCTCCGACATATCCCATGTGAGCTGGTTCATGCCCGGAACCACCACCGGATAGAATCGGGATGATGTGTGGGTTCCTCTCTTTCAGATAGACGAGGGGTAAGTGAGGGTGCTTGGTTAAGTGTGGGTGCAAGGCAAGGCTTGCTTCGACATAGGCCGGAATGGATTGGGCTGTTTGATTTTGTATAGAAGTCATAATCTTCTCCTATTTTAGTCCAGTGATTTCTGCTAAGATGTGGTCTGGATGGGGCTTGGGGATTTGGTGCTGGACTACTTGTTTGATGGTTTCGGCCAAGGCCCGGGCTTGATAGTTTTTGTGAAAATCAAGAAAGGATGGGTCCTCAACTAGACTAGGATGAGTAGGGTACTCATTGAGAATTTTTCCTACCATTAGTTGGCAGTAGTCTATGAAGTAGGCATAAAAATTGTTTTGACCTTGAATTTCAAAGGCTTTTTGGTAAAAGATTGCCTCCTCTTCTAGATAGTGAAACACTTCTTGGATGAGATGTCTCCCAGAAATGAAATCCAAATTGTCTGCGATTTGTTCTTTCAAGTCATTTTGGAAAATCCAATCGAGGAGTTGGTACTTATCCAGAAAATGGTTATAAAAAGTTTGCCGACGAATACCAGCTCGATCCATGATGGTTACAACGGATAGTTTATCAAAATCATTTTCTGCTAATAGTTCTTTAAAGGCTTTTGCGATGCGTTTTTTCGTAATCAGAGATGATGCCATAGGATACCTCACTTCTTCCTACTATTATTCTAGCAAAGATCCTTTTCGTACAGGGACAGTTTTCTTGTTTTGTCCCTTATCTTTTTTGCATTTTAAAATTATAATAAAGGGGAGAAAATAAAGGAGGCTTAGCTGATGAAAAAAATTATCAATGATCCACGGGCAGTAGTAGAAGAGATGATTCAAGGCTTGGTAGCAGTTCATCCGGAGATTCTACACCGGCATGAAGACTTTCAAGTGTTAGTAAGGAGTGCGGAAAAATCAGGGCGTGTTGGATTGATTTCAGGAGGAGGCTCTGGTCATGAACCTTCGCATGCTGGTTTTGTTGGTCAAGGGATGTTGTCCGCTGCGGTTTGTGGGGCTGTCTTCACATCCCCAACTCCAGATCAAATTTTGGAAGCTATCAAAGCTGCGGATGAAGGTGCCGGCGTCTTTATGGTCATTAAAAACTACTCTGGTGATATTATGAATTTCGAAATGGCTCAAGAGCTAGCAGAAATGGAGGGAATCCAGGTTGCTAGTGTGGTAGTGGATGATGATATCGCTGTCGAAAATAGTTTATATACGCAGGGGCGTCGGGGAGTAGCTGGGACAATTCTGGTTCATAAAATTTTGGGCCATGCAGCTCGTCAAGGTCAGAGTTTGGACGAAATCAAAGAACTAGCAGATCGAATTGTGCCCCAGATCAAAACCATTGGTCTAGCTTTATCGGGAGCAACGCTGCCAGAAGTAGGGAAACCAGGATTTGTTTTAGAGGATGATGAGTTTGAATACGGGGTCGGCATTCATGGAGAACCCGGTTATCGTAAGGAGAAGTTGAAACCATCAGCGGACTTGGCTCAAGAATTGGTTGAAAAGTTATTGGAAGATTTTCAAGCGGAAGCAGGGCAAGAATTTGCCTTATTGATCAATGGTCTAGGGTCAACCCCCTTGATGGAGCAGTATATTTTTGCCAATGATGTGATGAAGCTTTTGGAAGCCAAAGGGGTGCGTGTTCCCTTCCGTAAACTCGGAGATTATATGACTTCCTTGGACATGGCAGGTCTTTCGTTGACCCTGATGCGTCTTGAAAATGCACAAGATTTAGAGGCTTTGGTGAGTCCGGTTGAAACCATTGCCTGGTAGTACTCATTAAATTTCAAAAATTGATTTTGTCAAGCCCTTGTGATGAACTGATTGAGAGTGGGGTAGAACTAATTTTATTAAAAATTAGTTCGTAGCCCCACCTCCGCACAGTTGATTCGGTTGTTTTCGGAGGTATAGTCTTTTAGATTATAAACTGTATGTGGTATACTATTCCTATGGCATACGGAATTGATTTTAGAAAACGTGTCCTTGAATATGTTAAAGAGGGACATACACGTAAAGAAACAGCAGCTTTATTTAATATTAGCACCAACACTTTATACAGTTGGGAAAAGCAAGAGCGAGAACTCGGTCACTTAGAACGTAAAAAGCGTGTTGCTAAATCCAGAAAAATACCTTTAGATAAATTACAAGAATTTGTAGAAGAACATCCAGACGCTTTTTTAAGGGAAATTGCAGAACATTTTTCTTGCAGTATTCCTTCTGTTTGGTCTGCCTTAAAACAAATAAACATCACTTTAAAAAAAAGATAACGAGCTACAAAGAACAAGATGCAAAGAAGGTTCGACAATATCTTGAATCACTAGCAGCTTTGAAAGGCTTTCCAATTGTCTATATTGATG
>NZ_JAEMED010000004.1 GCF_016458205.1 Streptococcus sp. 121
TTCCCCGAAAGAGCTTGTAGCTAATGGGGATGCCGTTTGTATCCATAAAGAGACCTAGTTGAACGATTGGCTTAGGTCGATGTTCTTTGCTTGGACCTCGTCTACGCAGGCCAACCTTGAGAACCTCGCCATCTTCAGAGATTTCTTCGTCAGGAATATCGGTTTCAAAATAGTAGTTAGTCACATCGTAAAATACAAGGCGTCCTTCCCGATTGGTTAGGCGACTGATTTCTTGATGAAGATGGAGTTGGATATCCTCCTTAATATCGTTTAACTTATCAAGTAGGCGATAAACTGCATTTAGGTTAATGTCCCAATCTCCAAATAATTCCTCTTGAGATTCAAAAGTCGCTAACTTACTGTCTGGTTTTAAAATTCTCTGGAAGACAAGAAGTTTTAGTGCTTTTGTCAAATCGAATTTGGCATTTGTTTTTAGATGCTTCATAAAATTTGGAAGCCGTAACTCTTCAAAAATGTCATCGAAGACCATCCAGCCATAAGATTTGTCTGGTTCATTCATGGGAGCAAATAGATCATAGGTAACTTGGATAGTTTTTTCTGGATTTAAAAGGCCAGCTTTAGCCTCCTTCTTCAGTCGATCCAAGATACCTGGTTCGCTTTCCTCCATTTCATCAAGCAGACCGTATTTGTGAAGTATTCTTTGTTTTACTTTCCCGTCCTTACGATATCCTTCAACAAGATAAACGTGAGTCCGACCTTCTTTGTTAGTAGTCGTTTTAATAAAAGCCATATTTCTATTATATCATACACAACCATATACAACAAGAGTTTTGTGCAAAAAATGTTGAAAAAATACAGTTCTATCAAGCGGTTGAGCTGGATTGCTTACAACACAAAGTGATAAACTCGGGAGGTATTATAATTGGTGGTGATTTAAATATTGTTCAACCGAACAAAGATATAATATTGCCAGAATTTTTAGCTCTACAGCTAACCTATTCATACATTCAAAAGGAATTGTCAAAAAGAGCTCAAGGAAAGACGGTTGTTCATTTACATAATTCCGATTTAAAAGAGATTCTTATCTTCATACCAAAATTAGAAGAACAACATTGTTTTGTAAAACAATTCTTACTTCTCGACCACCTCATCACCCTTCAACAGTGTAAGCCTCTGGTTTTCATCAGTTTAGCCCTGAAAGCGATCTCATGACTAGATCTAGATCTTGATTTTCAAGTTCCTGAATGATGTGTAGATAGGTTTTTTGGGTAGTCGTCATACTGGCATGACCGAGTCGCCTCGCTACGCTAGCAATGGACACACCTGCGAAAAGGAGGAGCGAGGCGTGGGTATGTCTTAATCCATGCAGAGTGATGATTGGGACTTTGGCTTTTTGACAACGTCGTTCTAACAAGTGATTTATAGTTGAGTTATAAATTTTTCCGTGTACAAATATCGGTTCTTCAGGTGGTAAGTACCTCGTTAATTCTGAAAACTGAATGACCGTTTGCCAATCCAACTGAACTTTTCGGACGGAAGAACGATTTTTAGTTGGTAAAAATCCTCCTCGTCCCTTATAATCCCATGTTTTATTGATGGACAAGGACTGATGAGGAAAATCAAAATCTTGTGGTGTAATTGCTAAAGCTTCAGAGAAACGCATTCCAGTCTTTGCGATGAGCAATATAAGCCAATCCCAATTAATCTGATCGGTTAAATTAAGATTTGTTAGTAGGGTATGGAGTTCAAATTGA
This sequence comes from Streptococcus sp. 121, assembly GCF_016458205.1. GTDB lineage: Bacteria > Bacillota > Bacilli > Lactobacillales > Streptococcaceae > Streptococcus. Next base: position 1,716 of record NZ_JAEMED010000004.1, read on the forward strand.
TTGAGATATTTTGGTTTCTTGGGCGATGGATTTTTTCCTTTTATAATGGCCTTTCTGGTCGGATCCCTTTCTATTAATCCTTCATCCACAGCGTCCAAAATCGCTCCCTTCAGTTGATGGTGGAAATCCATTGTTGTAACACGCTCATGCTCCAAAGCATAATCATTCAGAAGCTGTTGGTAGGTTATACGTGTCACTTCTTTCAAAGTCAAATCAGGTGCCAACTCTTGTACCCACTTCAAAGACATTTGGTACTTAGACATAGTCACATCTCGAATCGCCCCCTCCTTGTAAACTCGAATCCACTGTTTATAATACTCATGAAAAAGGTCGTTTTGTGTCATCTTATTCAGCATTGTCTTGCCTCCTTCACTTCAATTTTAGGCTTACACTGATGAAGAATGACCATGTTTTCATACTTCTATAGTAACGATTTTTCTTTTCAAAAAAAAGAAGAGTATAATAGAAGTATATTGAATTGGAGGTGTTACAATGACTTTATATGATTCTATCTCACAAAAGCTTGGAATGGACTTGATTGAATATATTGAGTACCATCGAGCACACCCTCCCAAGGTAGAGACCGAAGATGACAATGCTTCCAATCCCCTATCTATCTTGACTTTAGAAGAAATTGAATTATTTGAGAAATATGCCATTATGACTTACTTTTCAGACGTAAAGAGAGCACCTAGAGAAATCTAAGTGCTCTTTCACTTTCCTTTTCCGAATGAATTATTGACCCTTCAAAAATTTGTTGCAAAACGATAGGAAGGTTTTTGATTCTACTATGGAAAAGGCGTATAATAAAAATAATAAGTTTACGGGTGCTATCTACGGTGCTTGGAATAACAGCAATGACCCTTATCACAAAGAACGAGATCGTCATGCTAGAATGTATTACCAGCAAATTCGAAATCGTGATAAGGCTATTGAAATCAGGAGAGTTTCGCAAAATAGTGGTTTCCCTATTTCCGAGATCGAACAAATCTACGACCATATTTTTATCAAGGAGCATGATTTAGAAGATGGTTTTAAGCGATTTGACCCTAGTTATGATATGGCAGAAAGTTGGCGGAGACTATCCGATAGGAACAATAAACAGGGGATTCAGAGGCACGACATCATCATGCTACACCATGAATTAATGGAACTTAAACTCATGGCTAATGGGCATTCATATGAAGAGGCACACAATAAAACAAACGAAGTCTACGACTATCAAAAAGCATGGGCAGAATGGATTCAAATGAAAGGAGAAAACTGATGCTAAAACTCATTAAAGTTTTCAATTCTAACACCAATGGTTATTGGTATATCCCTGAAAATCGAGACCCAGGTCTAATCGAAATTGACGAGGTAACTGGGGAAGTAACTATAGCCTTAGAGTCCTCTTATGACCAAGAGCTCGGTTACCCCTATTTCGCCAGCATTGCCAGAGGTAAAGTCAAGCAAATGTGGGACCAACAAGACTTGCCTGATGAAAAATTCTTTGCTTGGGGATAACACGACGATTAAAATACGCACAGAAGATTTTCGTTATGAATCATGACCGTCACAGCAAATCAGAAATTGACTTGAAATTTTCAACCTTTGAAGATAAGATGGCTAGTGAATTCGAGTTGCTCAACCAAAAATGGGATGCCAGTGTCCAACAAATTCTATCCCAAACTAAGGTTCTACTACTTGAAAGAGAAATGATTGAGAAATTAGCCAGAGAGGCCGAAAAGAAAACAACCACGCGCTGGTTCATCGGCTTAATCCTATCTCTCACCAGTCTAGCAATTTCAATTATCCTTAACTTCTTTCTCCGATAATCTCCGTTTCTCATTGTCTATTCAAATTTTTTCTCCCTTTAAGCTTTGTTTAATCTTTCCAGGTTATACTTATCTCAATCCTAATAAAACTTTTCTTTTTCATAATAATCTCCTGAAAGGCCTCGTTGTTAGACGAGGTCTTTCGTTATGTGGTTGAACTAGAGGATAGTACTGCTCTGCTTGGGAGATTATTATTTTAAGGTGAAAGTTTCGTCGCTTTGCTCCTCACTTTTTTACCTCTCTTTCGTTCGGCATCCTTCGCTGTAACTCACTCCGTATCGAACAGCGACGGACATCATAATCTCCTGAAAAGGTTCACGAATATTTCGTGGGCCTTTTCCTTTTGGAAAAGTAGGGATTGGTTTTTACCACGGGGGAGATTATAGATTGGATAGACTGGCTATATTTTTTGAGAATACTTGGTTCACTGAATATCTTTTTTACCTCGCAAGCTCGGCATCCGCCCCTCTAGCTCACAGATTTCGCAGAGTTCAAAGGTCCTACAGATCTTTGAAGATACAGTATCAAAATAATGAAGTTATTGTCAAAAGACATCTAATCTCTTAAGAAGGGTCACGGGCATTCCGTGGTCCTTTTCATTTTGCGGAAAATATCATGAAAAATTTCATCTATTTGGAGGTGGTAGAAAACAGTCTCGACAATAGATCTCCACTCTTGTTTAGGCTTTTGGCTTGCAAAAAAACGAGGTCGGACGGAGTCCGATCTCGTTTTATTTGCTGGCGAGGCCTTTTTTGAGGGATTTCCATAGGCCGAGGTCGTCGGTTTGGAGGGCGATGCCAGAGTAGGATTTGCCGATGAGGTAGGTTAGGGTTGCGGTGGTGGCTAGGAGGAGTAAGAGGGAGAGGAGGGGTTCCAGAGCACCTGCGTAGCCATTGATCATGCGGACGGGCATGAGGAAGATGGAGAGGCCTGGGATGTAGGATAGGACTTGTAAGATAAGGGTGTCTTGGCCTCCTTGGCCGAAGATGAAGGTGCCGAAGAAGCCGACCATAACCAAGATTGTGAGGGGTTGAACGGCCTTATTGGCATCTTCTTGGCGTACAACGAGGGCGCCACAGAAGGCGGCGATGACAACATAGAAGCTCAAGCCTACTAGCAAGAAAGGCAAGAGGAGCCAATCCAAGTGTGCTAGGAGGGCTTGAAGGAAGGGAAGGGCGGAAGCTCCAAAGGGTTGGCTCAAAAGGAAGAGGTAGGCTAGAACGCCTCCCAAGGCATAAATTCCCAAATGAGTCACAAGAGCCAAGACCACTCCTAAGACACGGCCATAGAAATAGAGGTCAGCTGGGATGCTAGAAAAAATAATTTCTAGAATTTTAGTCCCTTTTTCGCCAGCAATTTCTTGGGCAGTGGCTGCTGAGTAGGTTAGGGTCATCATGTAGATGATAAAGACTAAGCCAAAAATGGCCGCCATTTTAGCACCGAGAGCCATGTCCTGTCCTTCTGGTAGCTCCTCTTTAAAGTTAGGTTGGCGATCCAGGATAGCCACCTGATCTGTGCTCAATTGAGCATTCTGGCGGTTGAGATCAGCTTGGGCTTGGTCCAAGGCTTTTTGGACTTGGTCTTTTTTCTCAAAGGCCATCCCTTCTTCGCCGTGGTAGGTGGCTGTGAGGAAGCCCTTTTCTTCTGAGACGACTAGGTAGCCTTCAACCTCTTCTTCTTTTACTGCGGCCTTGGCCGCAGTTTCGTCCGGATAGGATTTAAGGAAATCGAGATCGGACAGGTCTTGGTTTTGACCCACTAGGGCGATGGCGTTAGAGTTTGACCCAAATTGAGAGGCGACATAGCCAGACCCCATGGAGAGCAAGATCATGAGGAAGGGGCCTAGGACTAAGAAAAGGAAGGCCCAGGATTTAACTTGGCGGATGTAGGTTTCTTTGGCGACTAGGAGTACTTGTTTCATGAGGCTTCCTCCGATACTAGTTTAAAGATTTCATCAATGCTTGGGGCTTGCTGGTCAAAGGTGGTGAGGTAGCGGCCTTGGCTGATGAGGTCAAAGAGTTCTGGTCCGGCATCTTCGCTATCCAAGATTAGGCGCCATTTGCCTTGTTTGGTATCCTCGACGGAGAGGACGTGAGGCAGGGCAGCTAATTGTTCCTTATCCAAATCTTGGGAGACAAAGAGGCGGGTGCGCCCGAACTGAAGGCGGACACTTTGGATATCCCCATTGAGGGCGATGGTGCCGTCTTTGATCATAATCAGTTGGTCACAGAGTTCTTCCACGTTGGTCATAACATGATCTGAGAAAATGATGGTCGCCCCACGCGCCTTTTCTTCCAGAATGACTTCTTTAAGAAGGCCTGTGTTGACCGGATCTAAACCTGAAAAAGGCTCATCCAGAATGATTAATTGTGGTTGATGAATGAGGGTTACGATCAGTTGAATCTTCTGCTGGTTCCCTTTGGATAAGCTCTTGATTTTGTCACTCATGCGGCCTTTGACCTGTAGTTTTTTCATCCAGATGGGTAGGCGCTCTGCCACTTCTTTCTTGCTCATTCCCTTGAGGCTGGCCAGGTAGCTGACCTGCTCCAGAACCGTCCGCTTGGGCATGAGGCTGCGTTCTTCCGGAAGGTAGCCGATTTGCGAGTAACGTTCTTTGGTCAGGGGTTGGCCGTCCAGTAGAATCTGGCCCTCATAGGTTAGAAAGTTGAGGACGGAATGAAAGAGTGTCGTCTTACCAGCCCCATTTTTCCCAACCAGGCCGCAGATGGTTCCGGATGGGATACTGAAGTTGAGGTCCTTGAGGACCTCCTTGTTCCCGTAAGCTTTGGACATGTGTGATACTTGCAACATAAGCTTTCCTCCTTTTTCTTATATTATACTCTTATTTTTCCTTTTAGGCTTCTTTAAGTTAAATTTAAAGGAACTTTTAGTTTTTCTTTTTATACTTATTTGAAAATAAAAAAGAAAAGAAGAACCTCATATGAAGAAAAAACCAATCCTAACCGCTACCATTGCTTTCCTAACCATGGCGAGCTTGGCAGCTTGCAGTCTACAGAGCAGCCAAACGCAATCAACGACAGGCCAAATCGTTAAGCAGAGCACCACGACTCCTTCTATTGACTGGGATAGTCTTCCCAGCAAGGATGTGACGCTGGACGATAAGGGCTTGACCATTACAGAGGCTGGAACTTACGTTCTCAAGGGAAATACCAGCGCAGGGGTGACGGTGAAAACATCTGGCAATGTCCGCCTGATTCTAGCTGGCACAAGCATCTCCTCCTCTGATGGCCCAGCCATCAATGTAGAGGAAGCTGGAACTGTCCAGTTGGAACTTCAAGATGGAACGGAAAACAAGATCAGCGATTCAAGCACCCACAGCAATGAAGACTTGGAAGGAGCCATCCACTCTGAAGCCGATCTCATCGTGACCGGCCAAGGAAATCTAACCGTTGAAGCTAACTACCAGGACGGAATCGTCTCCACAGACAACCTCTACATCGAAAACGGAACCCTTCAAGTAATCGCGGCAGACGATGCGATCCGCGGCCGAGACAGCGTCACCATCAATGGAGGCAATATTAGCGTCAACGCCCAAGGCGACGGCATTAAATCCAACAACGATGAAGACACTAACAAGGGGAATGTCACCATCAACGGCGGCGACATCTCTGTATCCGCTGGCGATGACGGCATCAAGGCTGAGTCCAGCCTCGTTATCAATGATGGAAATATCTCTGTCCCACAAAGTGTCGAAGGACTAGAAGGAACCAACGTCACCATCAACGGTGGAGCAGTTGATGTCTACGCAACCGACGACGGTATCAATGCAGCCAGCGACGTCACCGGCGCCGATATCTTTATCAAAGTCACCGGCGGTAACATCAAGGTCGAAGTCGGCCAAGGCGATACCGACGCCTTCGACTCCAATGGCAACCTCGAAATCAGCGGTGGCACCATTGATATAACCGCCCAATCCGCCTTCGACTTCGACGGTAGCGTCAGCTTCACTGGTGGAATTGTAACCGTTAACGGCGAAAAACAAACCGAAATTGTCCAAACCGGACCCGGTGCCCCTGGTGGCATGGGTGCTGGACCAGGCGGTATGCAAGGTGGTATGCCCCCAGGCGGAGGCCAAGCTCCGGGCAACCGTGGATAAGAAAACTCTCTCTCCTCAATTTGGCAGGAGAGAGAGTTTTTCTGTTGCTAGAAGATCTCTGTCAACCGGTAGCGAAGGGGTCTGCGGCTGACAACTTGAAGAAAGTTCTTTTCGACTAAAGTCCGCAAGGCTTGTTTTATCGAGCGAACAGAGATCTTTGGAGCATTTTGACTTACAATTTTAACCAGTTCTCTTTCCTCCATCCCACTATTATCTGACACGAACAGCTTTGCCTGAGCAAGTACAAAAAGGATGTGTTTTTCTTGTTCCGAATTCTCTTCCAAAGCATGGATTTTCTCACGATAGTCTTCTAATAAATCCCGTTTTTCAGATAGGAGTAGAAGAATATCTTCTTGTCCTTCTTGAATAAGGGATAAGAGACCTTGAACAAAAAAGGTCGCATCAGCGCGATTCAAATAATCTCCCGTCTGTTGAAAGAGTTTGTAGTAAGTATTTTTATGCTCATTGATTTTTTGGGAAATCACAAGAGCGGTGAAAGTATCGAAGTTATTAGCGACTGTCTTAGCCATTAGATAGCGACCAAATCGCCCGTTCCCATCATAAAATGGATGCGTATTTTCAAAGAAAAAATGACCAATACAAACCTTCACTAGAAAGGGAAGTTCTTCATCTCCCAGAAATTGAAGCCAGGACTCCAACATATTGCATATCCCTTCTTCCGATAAGGGAGGTCGATGGATGACTTTTCCTGTCCGATCATCGCTTATCTGAACACCCCCTTTTCGAAAGAGCTCCCCATCCAATTGATCTTCTGAGCCCACTTCCCCTTCAAGCAAGAGATCATAAAGAGAGCGAATATCTTTCAAAGTCTGGAGATTAAAAGTCGTTCCCTCTAAAATCTGCTGGTACATTTTCACCGTTGATAGGTTTTTACGTGTAGATTCAGCGTCTGGAGCCTCTGTCACAATGCGATGAGCCTCTACCAAGTCCTTCCGCCTTGTCCGAATGCCCTCAATAGCATTTGTGGAGATGATTGATTGATACATTTGCTCACTAAAAAATTGATCATGGGCGACAGCTGGTAAATCCGCTGCCAAATCCTGAATCTTACCAGAAGCAACTGTAATTTTCTCTATCAACATTAGAATCGTCGGCAAGACCACGACGAACAGGGGATAGCTAGATGTTTGGAAGTTTTCTCTTTTCATCAATCTTGGGTAAAGTTGGGTAACAATCGTACTATATCCTTCCAAACGTTGCTGATACTCTCTCTCATAAGCATCAAAATTCCCATAATAGACTTTCTTTAACTCTTTGTAATCCATCAAATCCTCCTCTCTGCTAGATCGACCATTCTGTTACTTAAAAAAATCAAATTTTGTTCAAATAGAAATGAAGCGTTGGATTCTATTTTGTCATTTTAGCCCTTTTGTCAAAATAGAATCTCATTTTCTATGTCTATTTTAACATTTTGGCGCTTTTGTTCAAATAGAAACCATTTCTTGCCGTCTATTTTATCATTTTCTTGATTTTGTAAAAATAGAAGTAAAAGTTAAGATTCTATTTTAAAATATTTGGGAATTTTAATGAAATAATTTTTAATAAGAAATACCTTTCCTTAGAATTGTCTGACAAATCTCCTTTTTCTCCATTTTGTGGTATAATGAGTTTGTTTGAACGATAGAGAAGGGAGGGCTAGGCCATGCAAGCCAAGGACATTCAGGTTTCTTATGGAAATCAACTGGTGCTGGATGGGCTGTCTTGTCAGCTAGAATCGGGCAGGGTGACGACCATTATCGGGGCCAACGGCAGTGGCAAGTCCACTCTTCTCAAGGCTTTAACGAGGATTCTCCCCTTAGACAAGGGGCAGGTGATTCTGGATGGGCAAGTCCTTGCTCAGATGAAAACCAAAGAGGTGGCCCGCAAGTTAGCCTTGTTACCGCAGGTACAGTCGGCGGCGGAGGGGATTACCGTTTTTGATTTGGTTTCTTATGGGCGGTATCCACACTTGTCGGCCTTGGGGCGCTTGGGCTCAGAGGATCGGGAAAAGATTGCCTGGGCAATGGAAGTGACGCGAGTGGTGGACTTTCAGGACCAGCCGGTGGACGCCTTGTCTGGTGGGCAGCGACAGCGGGTCTGGATTGCCATGGCCTTGGCGCAAGATACGGACTGGATTTTTTTGGATGAGCCGACGACTTACCTAGATCTCAATCATCAGCTGGAGGTTCTGGAGTTATTGTCAGAGCTGAACCAAAGCCAGGGCAAGACCATCGTGATGGTCTTGCATGATCTCAATCTGGCAGCCCGGTTTTCCCATCGTTTGTTGGCCATGAAGGATGGGCACATCGCTTTTGAGGGTTCGGTCTCAGAGGTGATGTCAGCTGAGGTTTTGCGTTCTATTTTTTCCATAGAGGCGCAAATTGTCCAAGATCCCATCTACGGCAAGCCTGTTTGTCTTAGTTATCAGCTTTTAAAAGAATAGGAGAGATTATGAAAAAACTGCTTACTTGGCTCGGTCTCGGCCTGCTACTTGTGACGCTTGCGGCCTGCGCGTCGTCCTCTTCCACATCCAACGCTAAGGAGGAGATTGTCCTCTCGAGCAAGCCTAAGATTGACGGCTTTGATTACTCGGGGGATATTCCCCAGAATCCTCAGCGGATTGTCAGTCTTTCCTCTAGCTATACCGGTTACCTCTACCAGCTCGGCTTTGATCCCGTGTCGGTCACAACTTATGATGCCAAGAATCCCGTCCTCAAGGACCGGGTCAAGGATGCGCAAGTGCTCATGCCAGTAGACTTGGAAAGCATTGCCAAAGCCAACCCTGATTTGATTGTCGTTGAGTCCAACGACCCTAACCTCAAGGAGCTCCAGAAGATCGCGCCAACCTTGGCTGTAACCTATGGCAAGAACGACTATCTCCAACTCTTGAATTCCTTTGGTCAAGTTTTTGACAAAGAAAAAGAAGCGGATGAGTGGATCGCCAATTGGAAAGACCGGACAGCCAAAATCGGCCAAGAACTCCGTAACCAGTTGGGAGAAGATGTGACTGTGACGGTCATGGGCCTCTTTGAAAAAGACATCTACCTCTTCGGGAATAACTGGGGCCGTGGGGGCGAGGTTGTCTACCAAGCTCTTGGTTTCAAGGCCCCTCAAAAAGTGCAAGAGGAGGTCTTTAAACCTGGCTATCTAGCGGTCAACCAAGATGCCCTCCCAGAGTATCTAGGGGATATCGTCGTCGTAGCTGCAGAAAATGAAGAAACAGAATCTGCCCTCTACGAAAGCAACCTCTGGAAATCCCAACCAGCTGTTGAGAAAAATCGGGTCCTCAAAGTTGATGCCAACGCCTTCTACTTCAACGACCCACTCAGTCTAGAATACGAATTAAAAACCATCCAAGAAGGATTCCAAAAAATGAACTAGGAGTTCCTATGAAAGCAACCCTAACAGGGATTCCGCAAAACAAGCCAAGATTTTTTTGGCTTGTTTTTTGCAGTCTCGCCCTCCTTATCCTCGGTCAAGTCCTGCTTAACCTCAGCTGGGGACAACCTTGGTACGATTTTGAAACTGTCCTGCAGGTCCTCTTGCATCCGCAGCAGCAGGACCAAAGCAGTTTGATTGTCTGGGATATCCGCCTGCCACGCGCCCTGGCTGCTCTATTAGTGGGAGCCAGTTTAGCCGTTTCCGGCGCCATCATGCAGGGTCTGACCCGCAACCCCATCGCTGATCCCGGTCTCCTTGGCATCAATGCTGGGGCAGGACTAGCCTTGGCTGGGGGGTATGCCTTTCTGGGCGCCCTCCACTATAGCCAGATTCTCCTCCTCTGCCTCTTGGGGGCGGGGATGGCAACCGCTCTCGTCCTAGGTCTTTCCTACCGGCGGGGACGGGGGCTGGAACCCACCAGTCTCATCTTAGCCGGAGCCATGGTGGCCAGTCTCTTTACGGCTCTGGGGCAGGGGCTCATTCTGGCCTTCAACCTGTCCACAGCCCTTATTGGCTGGCTCGCTGGTGGACTAGCCGCAACCAACTGGCAGATGCTGGCCGTCATTGCGCCGCCTATCCTGCTCGGCCTCTTCCTAGCCCACATTCTAGCCTACCAACTAACGATTTTTAGCTTGAATGAAGAAGTCGCTCAAGGGCTGGGACAAGACACAGCCTGGTTCCGTTTGGTTCTGCTGCTAGTCGTCCTCCTACTTTCTGCCGCTGCCGTAGCCTTGGTCGGAAGCCTAGCCCTTGTGGGACTGATTATCCCCCACCTACTCCGCCATTGGGTCGGGCACTCCTATAGCCTACTCCTTCCCCTCGCTGCCATGACCGGAGCCAGTTTCCTCCTCCTGTGTGACCTGCTGGCCATCCTGCTTCCTGGCACCCCTCTCAACGCCTTGATCAGCCTCCTGCTACTTCCGATTTTCTTGATTTTGATGCGAAAAGGACAATTGTATGAACCAACCTAAGCGGCTGTCCCCAGCCCTAAAAATGCTGATACTGGGCCTCCTGGTTCTGGTTAGCTCGCTCCTTTCCCTGGCCATGGGGGATGGAGAATGGAGGCTAGCAGACCTGGCAGACCTCCTCCAAGGCCAAGCCTCCAACCAAATCCGCTTTATTCTCCAAGAAATTCGTTTGCCACGAATCTTGGTTAGCCTGCTAGCAGGGGCCTCTCTAGGTTTGAGCGGAGTCTTATTACAGACCTTCACCCACAATCCTCTAGCGGATTCCTCGACCTTAGGGATGAACGCTGGAGTTGGTCTGGTTCTGACCCTAGCCTTGACGCAGATGGATCTAACCGATCCCTTCTTGATCCGCTACCTTCCCTTTTTGGCCATCCCAGGCGGACTTGCTACGGTTGCCCTCGCTTCTTTTCTTTCCCACAAAAAAGGAGAGGGGATTCAACCCATCAAGCTCATCATCGCGGGCGTAACCCTCTCCACCATCCTCTCTTCGAGCCTGGTCGCCATCACCGGCCGCGTCGATACCCAGAAACTCAACTATGTCGTCTCCTGGCTGGCTGGCCGGATGACAGGAAATAATTGGGACAGCCTGGCCTTGGCTGCCCCTATTCTCCTGATTCTCTGGATCCTGACCCACACCCAAGTCCGGCCCCTCAACCTCCTCCAACTCTCGGACCAAACCGCCATTGGGTTAGGACTAGCCCTCAGCCGCCAACGCCGCATCCTCCTCATCCTAGCCAGCACCCTCGTCGCCTTCAGCCTAACCCTAGCCGGCAACATGACCCTCGTCGGCCTCCTAGCCAGCCACATCACCCGCATCCTCTTCCCAGCCGACCACCGCTGGCGCCTCCCCGCTGCTCTCCTAACCGGTGCCCTGCTCCTCCTAACCGCCGACACCCTCACCCGCACCTATCTAGTCGGCAGCAACATCCCCACCGGCATCACCCTCACCCTCATCGGCAGCCCCTACTTCCTCTACCTTCTACGAAAACAGATGAGAAATAGGTAAAAACACCAGAGTCAACAAGAACTCTGGTGTTTTGTGTAGGAAGAACGACTTTTAAAACTCACAAAATTCACTCTAAAAGAAGATTAGTCTCCCTCTTCAAATCTCTTCAGCAACTTCTCCTGGTAAGCATCCATCAATTCAAGGTTCCCAAATAACTCCTCCGCACTTGGAACCTGATCAAAAGTCCAAAATTGACCATCTTTAAAACGAATACCTGGTGTAGGAGAATCAAAACGATACTTTGCTCCATAGCGATCTAAAATTTTACGGATATCTTCTCGTGTTATTTCCATAGGATACCTCCCAGATTCATTCCAATTACGACCTCCCTATTAAAAGACAACTATTCCTCCATCTCAAGGGCTAAACGTGTACGACGCTCATGCTCTTCGATTAAGGCGGGGTCACTAAACATCTCACTTGGTAAAGGTAATTGATCAAAAGTTAAGAAACGACCATCCTTGTAATGCACACCAGGATTAGGAGAATCAAAACGACATTCCATACCATAGCGACTAAAAACTCTACGAATATCTTCTCGTGTTATTTCCATATGACACCTCCAAAATTATGATTCCAGTATCCCAATTCTCGAAAAAGGAATAAGAGACTGATCAAAAATACAAAGTTGATCTGATAATTGTGAAAAACCACTAGAACCAATCCTTGTTTTGGTTGAAAGAAAAGTTCTTCTAACAGCCTTGTAACGAGGATTTTTTTCAAAAAATAAATCTAACAAGGCACATCGATATCGATAATTATCAAATTGTCTTACATCCAAAGACTCAAAGTCAATCACTTGATTCAAAGATCGGGCAAATAAATCCAGAGTATTCAAATCAGCCAAGGCATTCAAGTTCAATAATTCATCCCGCGATAAGGTTAATGGAAAGTATAATACCACCGGACTATCGTAGGCATTCCGACACTGATTTCTAGCCCACCATTCTGCCTGCTTCTCATCATCCACAAAGAAGTAAACGCCATTCCCCAACCAATGATTCGAACGATTTCTGACCCTAAATTGTTGATCCATCATGATAGATAGAGCCTTTTTCTCACTCGTTCCATGAAAACAACCAAATATTATTTTCCGTTTCTCATTCAGTCCAACTCTTCTAACACCCATACTAGCAAAAAACTCCTATAAATCCAAACAATAGCATGACATCAATAAAAAATGCTTCGAGTAAAATAGATCGAAGCACACCTTTACTATCTATTCGGATATAAATTCAGCATTAACTTCAACATCTCAACAATCTAAGGATTAAGAAGATATTCGGCAATGACAGTTCAGAGAGGATTAAACAAGTTTCAATTTTTGAAAGAGTAGCCATCCTACACGAAGAAACCCAAAAAAGACAAGAGTCCTACCTTCTCGGACATCTTGTCTTTTTTCATTACTGAACTTTGGTGAAAGTTCCAGAATAAGTCTTTGCATATTCATTCACAAGACGGACCGTACCGTCTTCTGTATTCACGGAAAGTCTAGGCAGACCAGAGGTGTGGGCATCATTGGCAAGAACACCTTCATAGTAAGTTCCATCAAAAGAGGCAAAGTTATTGTCCAGATATAAATCTCGCGTGAGATGACCACGCGCTTCTTCAGGAATGTGGGAACCCGCAGCCATTTCTACATGAACATTTCCAGCCCCATCCACAATCAATTGGTTTCCAAACTCATCTACCCATGTACCAGCAATGGTTGAAAAATCTCCTGCCACCAATGTTGTCCCAGCATCTGCGATTGCAGCTTGGCTGACTGGTGCATCTTCCACATCCGTAGCACCTGCTTCTGCAGCTGAACTAGCAGATACTGTTTTTGAATTCGAACCTGCTGCAGAATCTTGTTGAGTGCTAGCTTTAGAAGCCATTGAATTGCTTGAAGTAGACGATTTTGATGCCGAAGACTGAATAGAAGTTGAAGAACTTTCAACAGATGTCGCATCCTGAGAATTTGAAGAACAACCAGCTAGTAAGAAAGCTGCCATTAAGAAGACTGTATATTTTTTCATTTCCTATCCTTTTCTCAACTAATTTATAGCGATATAGCGTCTTACGCCTGATCCAGAAATATAGCTTAACCAGTTACAATACTAGGTGAACCAATTAAAAACAACCCTAGCAACGCGGAACATAAACCTACTGAATATTTTCTCAAAGAATATCTTTGTACCATATTTCCTTTAAACATTTTCATAATTCTCCTTCATTTTTTACTTTAATGGGCTACATTTGTTTTCAATTAAGATACCCATAATCTAAAATAATTTGCTGTCCTCTTAAAGCCTTACTCTCATCTGACAATAGAAATTCCAAAAAATTACTTACATCGTCTGATGTAACATACTTTCCAATAGGCTGACGTATCTGAAGGCGACGCATCCAGGGACTCAAGTCAGTACCATCAGTATGAAAAAGAGGTATTAGTGAATTGATTCTATACTCGGAACTCATTGTAAATACCAAGTCTCTATAATTCTTTCTAATCTCCCGTTGAAATTGATCTATTATTTTTTCTTGTTCACTTGAAAAGTTTTCTGAATCTAAAATCAATAGAACAACTACTGATAAACTCGAATCAACATTTTCGATCGTTTTACTCAAAAAACTCGTCAAAGTTTTTAAACATAGGAATATCTCTCCCAGTCTATTGGATTCTTCTACCATGTCGTTTGAAAAATTAATCGAAAAAAATATTTTTGATATTGGTATCTTTCGTTTGCTAACAAATTCTTGAATACTATGACTATTAAATTCATAAGTTTCATCATTCAATATCAACACTTCTCCATACTTATAAGAATATTCATTGAAATATCTATTGACAAATGTATTTTTTGAACCAATTGAAATAATATTTCCTCGGCTAGTCAAATAACCCCTCCTTTTTTAATGCACTATGTACAGCCAGAGCATAAAAAGCAACATAACAATTCTCAAAACATCTATCTCCTTTAACTTTTTATAAACTTAGTATAAGCAATACAAAAAAAGAAGAACAGGACATTAATGTCACTATTCTTCTTTCTTCATAATGTATCACAAACTTTACCTGACTCGAAATTGCATAAATGTCTATAAATAATTCACAAATCCTTTCTCATTTCACTCTCCAAATGATTCAAAAAAACTTGATCTCCAAAAACCTTCGCCATTACTAACGCTTCTGAATAAAGTTCTTTTGCTCGTTGAAGGTTATTTTCATAATAACGATAATACTTAGCCTTTGATGTCAAAATCAAAGGATAGTATGTATGCTGAGCAGTTAGCTCAACAAGACCCTCCATTTTTTCAGTAATCTTTAAAATATTCTCCATATTACCACGAGCAACATGTGCACCAATCAGCAAGGAAAGGCAGTTTAATAGTTCTCGATTATAAAACTCATCTCCGTTACTTGTTTGAATCAAGAGATTTTCTTCTAGTTTCGTGAAATTTTCTAACTCATACTCCTTGTTTTGCCTACACATGAAATGGTAAGACAACAACAACAAATCATTTAAGTCATATATTTTCCTCAACAACAATTGTTTCTGATAATCTTCATAAAGTATGTCTGGAGTATCTGAACTCAATACCCCTCTACTCTCAATAAAATCCCAAATACGTTCAAGAATATCCAGAGAAAACAATTCCTCTTCAGGTAATAAATGATAGTAAGACTCATAGATTTGTTCTAATAACTGTCGTTTCTGTTCCAGTCGTTCCAAATCTCCATAAGTACTACTCTTAAATAATTTATACTTCAAATCAAAGTACTCGGCTGGGATATCCAACTTTTCTTCTCCTAAGAAGGTTGAGATATCCGCACCTAAAACGCGTGAAAGAAACTCAAGTTTTTCAAGTTTGGGTAGGGATTTTCCTGTCTCGATGCGGAGTAATTGTCTTACGGTTAGTTCTGCCTCATCCCCACAAAGGGCTTCGCGGCTGAGGCCTTGTTTTTCACGTTCTTGGCGGATTCTTAATCCTAATTCTTCTTTGTTAATCATACAAGTCCCTCCCGTTGTAAGTGTTTTCATACTCAATTTATTATAGCATGAAAATTGCCAACTAACAACCAGTCATTTTCGTCATCCATTTTCAAAAATCCCCAGCTGAAGGCAGCTGGGGATAGTTCAACAGGTCTGGAAGACCTGTTGAATTTTACCAATTAAGCGTGCAAGGCACGCAATCAATCAATTCGGCAAAGAGAATTAACACATTCAGATTTTGAAATTAAAAGAGTATTATTCCTCTTCACGCGCAAATTGGCTTTGGTAGAGGTCATAATAGAAGCCTTGGTCGGCAAGGAGGCTTTGGTGGGTTCCTTGTTCGATGATCTGGCCGTCTTTGAGGACCAGAATTTTATCAGCTTCTTGGATGGTGGAAAGGCGGTGGGCGATGACAAAACTGGTGCGACCCTGCATGAGTGTTTTCATGGCTTTTTGAATCAGAAGTTCCAAGCGGGTATCCACGGAGCTGGTGGCCTCATCTAGGATAAGGATTTTAGGATCCGCTAGGAGGGCACGGGCGATGGTCAGGAGTTGTTTCTGACCGAGTGAGATGTTGCTGGATTCTTGATTCATCTGCATCTTGTAACCACCTGGGAGGCTGCGAATGAAGTAATCCACATTGGCAGCTTTAGCGGCTGCCACGATTTCCTCATGGGTGGCCTCCAAATTCCCGAAGCGGAGGTTTTCCTCAATGCTGGCTTCGTAAAGCCAGGCGTCCTGCAAGACCATGCCGAATTGCCGGCGGTATTCTTGGCGGTCAATGGTGCGGATGTCTTGGCCATCGACTCGGATAACGCCGCCGTCCACGTCATAGAAGCGCATGAGCAGGTTAATCAAGGTAGTTTTTCCGGCTCCTGTTGGTCCGACAATCGCCACCATTTGTCCTGGTTCTACTTCAAGGTTAAAGTTTTGAATCAGCGGTTTATCCGCAGTGTAGCTAAAGGAGACCTGGTCAAAGGATACCTGACCGCTGAGGGGTTGGGCAAGAGCTTTTTCACCGGTTTGATTTTCAGCTGGCTCATCCAAGACTTGGAAGATACGGTCCAGAGAGGACTGGGCACTTTGGAGTTGACCCGCAATCTGGGTCAAGATTTGTACGGGCTGGCTAATTTGCCAGACATACTGGACAAAGGCCTGCATGTTTCCGATGGTCAAGCGACCTGCCAAGACTTGGAGGGCACTGAGAAAGGCCACCACAACATAGGCAAAATCAGAGAGTCCGTGAAGGAGGGGGGCCATGAGGCCTGAGCGGAAGCTGGCATTGAAGCCGACTTCTTCTAACTCATCCACGATGTCCTGAAATTCTTCTACGGTCTGTTCTTCACGGCCATAGAGTTTTACAATCTGGAAACCTGTCAGGTGTTCCTGTACAAACCCATTCAATTTTCCCAAAATATTTGCTTGACGCTTAAAAGACGGTTGAGACAACTTGAGAATCTGGCTCGAAGTTAAATAGGTGAGCGGAATAATTAGGGTTACGACAAGGGCTAGGGGCAGATTGATGGAATAGACCATGACCAGAACCAAAATAATGGTGCCGATGGCATTCACAATCTGCAAGAAACTTTGTTGGAGGGCATTGGAGACGGTCTCCACATCGCTGGTGAAGCGGCCCAAAAGATCCCCGAACTGCTGGCGATCAAAGTAAGATACCGGCAGGTGGTTAACCTTGTGGCTCAATTCCTTGCGCAGGTCACGAACGGTGGCCTGCACCGCATTGGTCATAAAGTAGTTGGCGTAATAAGCACCAACTGAATAGAGCGTTCCCCGAATCAGGTAGAGAACCAGCACCCAGAAGACATAGGAGACATTGAGACCGCTGGCCTTTCCTTGCGCCATATCCAGAAGATTCTGGGTCAACTCTGTAATGGCCAATCCCAGAACAAAGGGCTCCAAGACTGACATGACAATGCTCAAGATTTTGAAGGCCACTGCTAAATAAACACTGCCTCGGTAGGCACGAAGGTAGGACCACAGACGTTTAAAATTATTTTCTTTCATGCCTTACTCCTCCCCTCTATTCAGCTGCGAATTAGCAATTTCACGATAAATCGCATTGGATTCCATGAGTTCTTCGTGGGTTCCACGTCCCACAATCTCACCCTTATCCAGGACAATAATTTGATCGGCGTCCATAATGGTTCCAACCCTTTGGGCAACAATCAAAACGGTAGCGTTCTGGGTCACTTCTTTAAGTCTGCGGCGCAAAAGGGCATCCGTCTTGTAATCCAGGGCCGAGAAAGAATCATCGAAAATGTAGATTTCCGGCTCCTTCACCAAGGCACGGGCAATGGACAAGCGTTGCTTCTGACCACCCGACAAGTTGCTTCCACCTTCTGCCAGATGGGTCTCA
This sequence comes from Streptococcus sp. 121, assembly GCF_016458205.1. GTDB lineage: Bacteria > Bacillota > Bacilli > Lactobacillales > Streptococcaceae > Streptococcus. Next base: position 19,416 of record NZ_JAEMED010000004.1, read on the forward strand.
AACTGATCTTCCTTGCTTTGGATAAAGTCCAAGGCTTGGGCCACATCAGAGGCAGTTTCCAAATCTTCCTGATCCGCCTGGGCATTCCCGAAGCGGAGGTTTTCAGCGATACTTCCGGTAAAGAGCAGGGCTTTCTGCGGGATGAACCCAATCTTCTGCCGCAGAGCCTTGAGGTTATAGGAGCGAACATCGACTCCGTCCACTAAAATGCGCCCCAAGGTCACATCAAAGAAGCGGGGAATCAACTGCACCAAGGAAGACTTCCCAGAACCCGTTGAACCAATAAAGGCAATGGTTTGACCTGGCTGGGCCTCGAAGGAAATATCATGTAAAACTGGATTCTCAGTTTCACCCGGATAAGCAAAGGTCACCCGGTCAAATTCCAAATATCCCTTGGTTTCGGTTTCAGTCACTCCGTCTTCATTCGGCGAAATAGACAGAGGCATATCCATCACCTCTTGCAGACGGCGAGCTGATACAGCCGTCCGTGGGTAGGTCGTAAAGAGGTTGGCCAAGAGTAGGCAAGACAAGAGAGCATGGAAACTATATTCAATAAAGGCGACCACGACCCCAATCTGAATCTGACCTTGATTCAACGGATCCAAAGCAAACCAAACAATGGCCACGATCATCGCAATAATAATCTGAGCAAAAAGGGGATCGGTTAAACCCGTCAATTTGAATAAGCGATTGGAGTTGGCTTGGTAAATGTCATTCTCCTGAGCAAACCGATCCTCCTGAAATTCTTCCCGGCCAAAGGCCCGAATCACGCGCAAACCCGTCAAGTTTTCCCGCGCAAAATGGTTAATCCGGTCCAAACTCTCCTGTTGTTTCTCCGATAAAGGACGACTGGCTACCGCCACATACCAGATTACCAGCACCAAGAATGGGATAGAAAAGGCCACAATCCATGAAAGAGACGGGCTCGTCATAAAGACCATCACCAAACTCGAAAAGAGCATAATCGGCGTAATAACCCCAAATTTCAAGGTCTGATCCGCAAATTGCATCAGGGTAAAGGCGTCACTGGTAATCCGAGTGACCAAGGAGGAAACACCAATCTGTTCATATTCCTGATGCGAATAGTACTGAAGCCGTTTATAGACATCCAAACGCATATCGCGGATCATCTTATTGGTCAAGCGACTCCCGGCGTAGGTCTGCAAGAAACGCCCCAAAATTCCGACAAGGGCTGTAATAACCATTGTGATTCCCCAGAAGTAAATCCGTGACTCATCTCCCGCGACCACTCCCTGGTCAATCATTCGAGCCAAAAAAGTCGGTAAACCCAGGTTTACAATCACAAACAGCGAAGCCGCAAAAATATCTAGGGCCAGCAGCTGAGGGTATTTTTTCAAATAGTTCCAAATATAGAGCATAGTTCCTCCTTTCAAGCTAATCCTCACTGATAGAGGTATTATTCTATTCTAGTTCTTTCTGAACCTGATCCAAAAACAGCAAAGCTTCCAAAGGAGTCATTTGGCTCAGATTGATTGTTTTTAATTTTTCCAGTAGAGGGTGGGGCTGACTAGGCAAGACTTCTGGCACTTGGAATAAATCCAATTGCCCCGTCTGAGGCTGAAACTCCTGATTTTCCAATCCATCCAAGATAACCTGGGCTCGAGCCAAGAGAGCTGGAGGTAGACCTGCAATTTTAGCCACATGGATTCCGTAAGATTGATCGGCAGGGCCAGGTTCAATCTTGTGGAGGAAGGTCACCGTACCTCCTTCTTCTAGTGTGGCAACGTGCACATTGGCCAGTCCCGCGAGATCCTCTTCCAATTCCGTTAACTCATGGTAGTGGGTGGCAAAGAAAGTCTTGGCTCCAACTTTATCATGGATATATTCAATCAAAGCTTGAGCTAAGGCCATGCCATCATAGGTTGCGGTTCCACGGCCCAACTCATCAAAGAGGATGAGGGACTGGGCGCTAGCATGCTGCACAGCCTGGTTGGCTTCCATCATCTCCACCATAAAGGTTGATTGGCCAGAAACCAAATCATCAGCAGCTCCAATCCTGGTAAAGATGGCATCAAAAATCGGCAAATCTGCTTCCTTAGCGGGAACATAGGAGCCTAGCTGAGCTAGGATAACCATCATTGCAATCTGTCGCATGTAGGTCGACTTCCCGCTCATATTAGGACCTGTAATCAACTGAATCCGGTCCTCTACCGACATGACTAGGCTGTTAGGAACATAGGACTGGCGACCCAAGACTGCCTCCACCACCGGATGGCGGCCTTCCAGTACTCGAATCTGACCTGTCTCATTAAAAGTCGGTTTGACCCAAAGCTGACTTTCTGCAACCGAGGCTAAACTTTGGAGAACATCGATACTGGCCAGGGCTCCAGCCAGACTTTGCAGGCGGGGCATATACTTGGCCACCTCTTCCCGAATCCGCATAAAGAGGTCATACTCTAACTGAGACGACTGATCTCGAGCCTCTAGGAGCTGGCCTTCAATTTGGGCCAATTCCTGACTTCCAAAACGCTCCGAGTTTTTCAAGGTTGCCTTACGGTAAAAATGGTCAGGCACATGGCTAAGTTGGGACTGAGTGACATGGAAATAATAGCCATCCTTCCGATTGTAATCAATCTTGAGATTATTGATGCCCGTCGCCTGACGTTCCCGGCTTTCCAAATCCGCCAACCAAGAAGTTCCTTCCCGCAAGGCCTTTCGGTACTGATCCAAAACTGGATCAAATCCTGTCTTAATAAGGCCTCCATCCATGAGTTGATTTGGAGCCTGCGGATCGATAGCCGCATCAATCAAGGTATACAATTCCTCCAAGGGATCCAAACCTTGAATCAGAGGCTCTAAGGCTGACTGCTGCAAACTGGTCAGCAGGTGCCGAATCTGTGGCACCTGCCCCAAGGTCGCAGATAGCTGCAAGAGATCCTTGGGCAAGACCTTACCGAAGGAAACCCGGCTAACCAAGCGTTCAATATCGTAGACCCCCTTCAGACTCTCTACCAAGTCCTGGCGCTCAAAAAAGGCCTCTAACAAAATCGTCACCTGATTTTGCCGCTGCTCAATCTGCTTTCGATCCAGGAGTGGCTGTTGGATCCATCGGCGTAAGAGCCGCAAGCCCATGGCCGTCCGTGTTTGATCCAAGACCCCTAATAAGGAGCCCTGCTTCTTGCCGCTCCGAGCATTCTCGGTTAGATCTAAGCTTTGTTTGGTCGCAAAATCCATCCGGAGAGAATCCGCAATTTGATAGACTTCAACCGGCTTCAAATGGTCCAGATCCCGCATCTGGGTCTGGTAAATATAAGCCAGCAAGCTCGCAGCTGCCGTAAATTCCAGCTCCTTTAAGCTAATCGGCAAGAGAGGACTGGCATCCAATGGCTTGTCTACCCAGGAGACTAGGAGTTGCAGCTGCTGATTTAGAACCGCCTCTTGTTCCTCTGACACCTGGCCTGCCAGAACCACTTCTTTAGCCTGGAGATTTCGGATTTCACTCAAAACCAACTCCCAGCGATCCAACTGGGTCACCGCAAATTCCCCCGTAGCCAAATCCAAGTGGGCCAAGCCATAGGCCTGCCCCTGGGTATAAAGGCCAACCAAGAAATTGTTCTGGCCATCACGACTAGGCCCGTCCAAGCTAGTTCCTGGAGTCACTACTTGAACGACCTCACGTTTCACCACGCCCTTGGCCTGTTTGGGATCCTCCATTTGCTCAGCTATGGCTACCTTGTAGCCCTGTTCTATCAAGGTGTCAATGTACTGCTGGGCTGAGTGATAGGGAACCCCCGCCATGGGAATGGGTTCCTCCGCATTTTTATTTCGCGACGTAATGGAAATCTCAAGAATCTGCGCCGCTCTAGTCGCATCTTCATAAAAGAGCTCATAAAAATCCCCCATGCGGAAGAACAGAAAGGCATCGGGGTAATCTTTTTTCATGTCGACATACTGCTGCATGCCAGGTGATAATTTAGCTTGACTCATAAGGCCTCCTCGACATAAGAGCGAATATCTTCTTCTAAACTGGCACCATCTTGACTGGAACGTGTCACCACCAAAAGGGTGTCAGCCCCTGCAATCGTGCCCAAAATTCGGCAATCGCCACTGGCATCTAGGCTATTGGCCAAAACGGAAGCCTCCCCCAATCCAGTATGCAAAACCAGGCTGAACTCAACCCGGTCCACTCTCTTCACATAGAGGGCAACATCCCCCAAACTCGTCTCAGGTCCCGTCCGCGGCAGGCGGTAAAAAGACGGACCTTGAGCTGGCATATAGCGCTCCACCCCTAGCTCCTTCATATCTCTGGACAAGGTTGCCTGGGTCACCTCAATACCAGCTTCCTTGAGAGCAGCTTGTAGTTCCTGCTGCCGATGAAACCGCCGCTCGCTCAAAAGTTGTCCAATCAAATCCTGTCTATCTGCTTTTTTCATAGCTTTTCCTCATGCATTCTGTTTCAATTATAACAAATTTTTTATCAGCCTGTCCTTGTTGGATTTAAGTCCAGCCTTATGATAAAATAAAGAGAAAAAAGGAGAAATTATGAACCAAAAATCATTAGTGGCCCAACGGCTAGCGGCTCAAATTGAAAGCCTTGATGAAGCAGCCATTCTGGACCTTTTAGAAACCCCAAAATCTTCTGATTTGGGAGATATCGCCTTCCCTGCCTTCAGCTTGGCCAAGGTTCTTCGCAAGGCACCTGCTGTGATTGCCCAAGAAATCGCTGACGCCATTGACGCAACTGGTTTTGAAAAAGTGGTCGCAACTGGACCTTATGTCAACTTTTTCCTAGACAAGGTCAGCATGGGAGACCAAATTCTCCGTTCTGTCATTGAAGAAAAAGACACTTATGGATCTCAAACGATCGGTCAGGGACAAAATATCACCATTGACATGTCTAGTCCCAACATCGCAAAACCCTTCTCAGTCGGACACTTACGTTCAACCGTTATCGGTGATTCTCTAGCGAACCTCTTTTCTAAATTAGGCTACAACGCTATCCGGATTAACCACCTTGGAGACTGGGGAAAACAATTCGGACTTTTGATTGTGGCTTACAAACTTTGGGGGGATAAGGCAGCTGTTGAAGCCAACCCGATTGACGAGTTGCTTAAACTCTATGTCCGCATCAACGAGGAAATGGAAACCAAACCAGAATTGGACGAACAAGGACGGGAATGGTTCCTCAAATTGGAACAGGGCGACCAGGAAGCATGGGAACTCTGGGAATGGTTCCGTTCTGAAAGCTTGGTTGAATTCAACCGCATTTATGAACTTCTCAATGTCTCCTTTGATAGCTACAACGGTGAAGCTTTCTACAATGACAAAATGGATGAAGTCATTGAAATCTTGGAAGAAAAAGGCCTCCTTCAGGAATCACAAGGAGCTTCTATTGTTGATTTGGAGGAATTCAACCTCAACCCAGCTTTGATTAAAAAGTCTGACGGGGCTACCCTCTACATCACTCGTGACCTAGCAACTGCCCTCTACCGGAAACGGACTTACGATTTCGCCAAAAACATCTACATTACTGGGCACGAACAATCTGGCCACTTTGCTCAACTCAATGCCGTTTTGGAGAAAATGGGCTATGACTGGGTCAAAGACATGTCCCATATTCCTTTTGGCTTGGTAACGAAAAATAAGAAAAAATTGTCCACTCGGAAGGGCAACATCATCTTGCTCGAGCCAACCATCGTTGAGGCGATTGCACGGGCAGAAAAGCAAATTGCTGAGAAAAATCCAGATCTTCCAAACAAGGAGCAAGTGGCCCGCCAAGTTGGTGTAGGAGCCATCAAGTTCTACGACTTGAAAACCGATCGTATGAACGGTTATGACTTCGATTTGGAAGCCATGTTATCCTTCGAAGGTGAAACTGGTCCTTATGTGCAGTACGCCTATGCACGTATTCAGTCTATTCTACGTAAGGCAGACTATCAACCAGATCCAGCTGCTCACTATCACTTAGAAGACAGCGAAAGCTGGGAAATCTTGAAAATTCTTCAAGACTTCAGCCGCGTTATCGAACGGGCAGCTAACCAGTTCGAACCATCGATCATCGCAAAATATGCCATCAACCTGGCACAACACTTCAACAAATACTATGCCCACACCCGCATCCTGGAAGACAGCCCCGAACGTGAAAGCCGCCTAGCCCTCAGCTACGCAACCGGTATCGTTCTTAAAGAAGCCCTTCGTTTATTGGGAGTGGAAGCACCTGAACAAATGTAAAATCTGTAAAAGATGATTAAAAAGCACTTGAACTTTGAAAAATTCAAGTGCTTTTTTAGACTCCTTCTCAAGAGTGGATAATCAGCGGAATTAGTACCGCTAAGAGGGCTATGGTGGTCCCTATAGACCACAAGATGAACTCTCGTTTGATCTTGCGTTCACGCTCTAATTCATCAATTCGCGCAAGAGACTGTTCTTCTCTAAAGCTGGAAAACATGAGTTGGGTTTTGGTAGCCATATCATCGATCCGATCATTGACTCTTTCAAATCGTTCATTGATTTTTTCAAAGCCCAATTGGGTGAGTTCACGATTGTAGCGCAACTCATTTTGAATCGCATCAAATTTTAAGTCGATTTCAGTCTTGGTGTAGTAGTTGTTCTCCATGTTCTTCCCCCCTTCTCTATCAAGAACGGATAATCAGTGGAATTAGTACCGCTAAGAGAGCTATGGTAGTCCCTATAGACCACAAGATGAACTCTCGTTTGATCTTGCGTTCACGCTCTAATTCATCAACCCTTGCAAGAGACTGTTCTTCTCTAAAGTTGGAGAACATGAGTTGGGTTTTGGTCAATAGATCATCCATTCGGTTATTAACTCTTTCAAAACGATCATTTATTCTTTCGAATCTTTCATCAACTCTTTCAAATCGTTCATTGATTTTCTCAAAACCCAGCTGAGTCAGTTCGCGATTGTAGCGCAACTCATTTTGAATCGCATCAAATTTTAAGTCGATTTCAGTCTTGGTGTAGTAGTTGTTCTCCATGTTCTTCCCCCCTTCTCTATCAAGAACGGATAATCAGCGGAATTAGTACCGCTAAGAGAGCTATAGTGGTCCCTATAGACCACAAGATGAACTCTCGTTTGATCTTGCGTTCACGCTCTAATTCATCAATCCTTGCAAGAGACTGTTCTTCTCTAAAGTTGGAGAACATGAGTTGGGTTTTGGTCAATAGATCATCCATACGATCATTGACTCTTTCGAATCTTTCATCAACTCTTTCAAAGCGTTCATTGATTTTCTCAAAACCCAATTGGGTGAGTTCGCGATTGTAGCGCAACTCATTTTGAATCGCATCAAATTTTAAGTCGATTTCGGTCTTGGTGTAATAGTTGTTCTCCATACTTTATCCTCCTCAAAAAACAAATTCATCCACTGATGACGGTCGACAAGGACTCTGACTACGATTTTCCTCCCCATAGGTAGGGAGTCTAAACTTCCTAGTTTTGTAGGTGGAACAGCATTTGGATTAGCTTTCAGAATGAGTCCGGTGACACCTTAATTGATTCAAGCTATTCCCGACAATTCGTACCCCCAGTATAATCCTCCATGTGACAAGAGTCAAGTATTAAGAGAGCACCTCTTACAATCCAAAAATCCAAATTCCAACTAAGGCTAACATCAATTGAACCAGTCCAATGACCAGAATATAGGAGCCATAGATTGGAGCATTTTTCATAAAAGTTCGCAAATCTAGTCGGAGACCAATGGCTGCCAGAGCCAACCATTCCAACCAAGTCATCAAACTTTGAAGGTTAGACGTTAAGGCCTCTGGTAACTCCAATAAGGTGTTTAGCAGACTCGCCAAGATAAATCCGTAGAGGTAATAAGGAACTTTTTTCAAGAGACAAGCCTTCTTGACTGCTCCCGCTTCTTTTTCTTTTTTCCAAAATTCAAGGAAAAAAAGGACAGGAACCAGATAAAGAATGCGGGTCAGTTTAAAGAGCATAGCCAAGGGAAGCACGGCCGGGGCAAGAAGGGTGGCCGCTGCAGCAACTTGCCCAACAGATTGCAGGGTACCGCCAATGAGAGCAGCTTGCTGTAGTTCTTGGAAATGGAGCAGAGCAGCGGCTAGAGGGAAGAGAAACATGAGCAAGGTTCCCAAGAGATTCACTAGAACAATGGCTGTCCCCTTCTCCTGCTCGGAAACCTTGGTCATAGGAGCTAGAGCCCCAATCGCTGATGATCCACAGATGGCCGTTCCACCAGCCAACAATATCGACGCATCCTGCGAGAAACCTAGCCTCTGAGCCAGTTTATAACTAGCTCCTAAAGATAGGATAAACACGAAGCTCACAAAAGCCATAGAGGGAATCCCCATCTGGCTAAAATTTTTGGTATCCATGGTAAAGGCTAGAAGAATAATGGCATATTCCAAGAATCGACGTTCCGCCAATTTCGTTCCCAAGTTTAATTGGGGAGACCGAAGGAGCGTATTCCCCAGGATCATCCCCAGTACAAGGGTCAAGGGAGCAACTCCAACCAAGGGAATAAACTGAGCCAAAATAACGGCTAAGATTGTTACAAAAAGAGCGGCCACAAGGCCGGGGAGGTGATGGCGTGTCATACAATCCTTTCTAAAAACTCCCTCACCCCTAGCTTCCAGAGGAGGGAGAAAATAGTGCAACAGGTCTGGGAGACCTGTTGAATTTTATCCATTAAGCATGCAAGGCATGCAATCAATAAGTTCATCAAAGAGGCTTGACAAAGTCAGATTTTGAAATCCAATGAGTATATACTCTTTTAGTTTATCTTTTATTACTGTGTTAGCTCGTCTTGCCGTACTTATTTGAAACTTTCTTCGAAAATTGTATCGGCAAGCTCAAAATCTCCCCCAGAGATTTTGAGCTGTCTACGAATCGCTGCCTTGTACTAAAAGCAAACTAAAAGACTATAAAAGACTATAAAAGACTATGAAATTACAAAAACTTGTTCGTCACCACTCTCATCATTCACAAAATGGAGAAACGAACAAGTTTTGGAATTCCTTAATCCTGAAATCCATTGGGGTTCAAGCGCTGCCACTTCCAGGCATGACGACACATCTCTTCCAGTCCGAGTTGGGCCTCCCAGCCCAACTCTTCTCGAGCCTTAGTGGGGTCTGCGTAACAGGCAGCGATATCGCCGGGTCTCCGAGAATAAATCTGATAGGGTATTTCCTGACCAGCTGTTTGGCTAAGACCTCTAATCATTTCCAAAACGGAATAGCCTTGACCAGTCCCTAAATTGTAAACAGATAGGCCTGATCCTGTTGCCCATCGTTTCATTGCTGCCACGTGCCCCCGGCTAAGGTCTTGGATATGGATATAATCCCTCACACCTGTTCCATCAGGAGTGGCATAATTATCCCCAAAGACCCGAACATGGTCACGTAATCCACAGGCAACCTGAGTGATGTAGGGAACTAGGTTACTGGGAATTCCTTGGGGATGCTCTCCTAAACGTCCACTAGGATGGGCACCAATGGGATTAAAGTAACGGAGAATGACCAGATTCCAGCTTCCATCAGCAGCAAATAGATCTCGAAGAATCTCTTCACCCATAAGCTTGGTTCGGCCATAGGGATTGGTAACAGATAGAGGGGCTGTTTCTGTCAAGGGCAGTTCTTGGGGATCCCCGTAAACGGTGGCAGAGGAGGAAAAAATGAGGTTTCGGCAGCCAACACTTTGCATGACTTCCAGCAAATGAAGCAGGCCTACAAGATTATTGTCATAGTAAGCCAGGGGTATCTGTGAAGATTCCCCAACTGCCTTAAAGCCAGCAAAGTGAATAACCCCTGTCACCTCTTCTTTTTGGAATATCTGCTCTAGCAGACCCTTATCCCGCACATCTCCTACATAAACAGGGAAAGCCTGGCCGGTCAATTCCTTGACCACTTCCAGGCTTTTGGGATGCGAATTGCTGAAGTTGTCTAAGACCACCACTCGATGGCTGGTCTCCAACAACTCTAAAACGGTATGAGAACCGATATAACCGGCCCCACCTGTCACCAAGATTGTTTCTGCCATCCGCTCTTCCCCTTCCCTTATTTCTTCTTATCGCGGTTTCGACGTGAATTGCTTCGTTTTTCTTTATTTCTCTTGGATTTTTTCTTTTCTTTTTGAGTTTTTTTTCCGTAATTTCCGTAATCACCGTAGGAACCGTAGGAACCATAGCGCTCCATATTGGTGTCCACCTTGTTGAGGATCACACCAAGGAAAGGTGTTCCGGTTTGCTCCAATTGCTCCACCGCTTTTTCAACAGCACGGCGTTTATTAGAACCCGACTCCACCACCAAGATAGTCGCGTCTCCTTGTTGAGTGATGATCGCCGCATCAATAACCATCCCAATCGGTGGAGTATCAATGATGATATAGTCATAGTACTTGCGTAAAATACCAATCATCTTGTTAAAGTTCAGGCTTTGCAAGAGTCCAGTCGGGTTTGGGGAAACCGGACCAGATTGAATGACATAGAGATTCTCAATGTCTGTATCACAGAGCCCTTCCGATAAATCGGTTTTTCCTGTCAGATAGTCTGTCAAACCTGTGATTTTATCCCGCGTTGAAAACACACCAGACATCACACTGTTCCGAATATCCGCATCCACCAGAAGAGTTTGGTAACCAGACCGAGCAAAAGCAATGGCCAAGTTCACGGAGGTCGTTGACTTCCCCTCTCCAGGCTGTACGGAACTAATGGAGATGACATCAATGCTGTCACCACTCAACTGAATATTGGTTCGTAGGGCGTTATAGTATTCTTCGGTTTTTTCCGCATCCTCTCGACGCGTCCGATTTAGTTTTAATGTTGGCATACAGCTAGCTCCCTTACTTTAGTTTGGCAAAATCTGGCACTACACCCAAAAGGGGCAAGCCCATCATCTCTTCCACATCTTCTGGCTTCTTCACGCGGTCATCGACGATTTCTGCAACCAAGATAATCACAACCATCAAGGCTCCTCCGGCTACAAAACCAAGGAGAACATTGCGGCGAATGTTTGGTGAAACGGGCTGGCTGTTGACTTGTCCTTCTTCCAAGGTCGTTACATCAGACACGCGAGTAACTTCAATAATCTTATCAGCCGCTGCTTGACGGACACCATTAACAATCCGCGCGGCTTCTTCAGCTGATTCATCTTGTACACTGATCGATACAATCCGCGTATCTGCCGGCACCGTTACGTTGATTTTAGAGGCCAACTGAGAGGTTCCCATGTCCAAACCGAGTTCAGATACAACCCGGCTCATCACATCTTGGGAGAGAATGATTTCTTTGTAGTCCTTAACCAGGTAACTACCGGCCTGAAGGTCTTGGTTGGTCAAACCCGGATTGTCTTGTTGCTGGCGGTTCACCACGTAAATCCGAGTTGTACTTTGGTACATGGGAGTGGCTACATAGAGGCTATAACCCAAGGCCATAATCGCCACGAGCAAGGAGAAGAAGAGGACCAAAAACTTGCGTTTCCAGACGGTACGTATCAAACTAAGCACGTCCACTTCCACTTGGTTATTTTGCTTTTTCATGAGTTCTCCTATATAATTTCATCTTCTAGTAACAATTCTTGATTGGTGATAAAGAGCCGATGCGCTCGCTCCAAGCCATAATTTTTCCGAATCAGTTTATAAGCCTGATCCATGTATGGAGGTCGTCTATCCAAATTGTGCATATCGCTTGCGACAAAATGGACCAAATCTTGGTCCAAAAAGAAACGGGCCCTTTTCTTCATGAATTTGTACTTATCCCCAAAGAGCTTGGGGGGAAGCACGGACGAGGAATTAATCTGCATGTAGCAGCCCATATTAATGAGTTCCTTGACCTTGTCAGCATCCATATCCAAGGCATGGTAGCGTTCAATGTGGGCCACCACAGGAGTAATCCCTAATTGCAGAATAGCTGAAAGAGCCTTATGAATGTCCCGGTAGGGCGTGTCCATGCTAAATTCGATTAGGGCATATCCAGTCCCACCTAGAGTAGGAATGGTCCGCTCTTCTAATTTTTTCAAAGCATCTGAATTGAAATAAATCTCGGCACCATAAAGAATGGTGAATCCAGGGCCAATTTCAGATTCTAAGGCTTTGATCTGCTGAAAATTTGTCTCAAACTTATCTTCCGGGGTATCAAAGAGAGCCCTACGACGATGGGAGGTCGCAATGACGGTTCGAACACCTTGGCGATAGGATTCTTCCAAAAGAGCCCTGGTATCTTCGAGTGTCTGAGCCCCATCATCCACATCAAAAATAATGTGTGAGTGAATATCAATCATCTTATTGTCCCTCCAAAACTGCTTGGATTTTGGATTTGGCATTTGCTAGGCTATCGGGGTTAATCTCCATGACATAGAGCTGGGAACCTGGCATGGCATAAGATGGTTTGTCCATGGTTCCGGTTCCTTCAATTGCCTGTGACTCAATCTGGTATTGACCACCTGATTCCAGCTGGCTGTTCATCAAGGTCATCATGGTTTCCAAACTCATGTCGGTTTGGATAGAATCCTGCAGACCTTGAATGATTTGTGGGTAGTTTCGTAAAGCCTCGGTGGACATCAGTTTGCGCAAGACAGCTGCAATAACCTTTTCTTGGTTCTTACCACGATCGTTGTCTCCACCATCAAGGCCATAGCGCTCCCGCACAAAAGCCAGCGCTTTATCTGAATCCAGATGAACAGTGCCAACTGGAAATTCATAATTCCCATGAAGACTGGTAAAGGCTTGATCGTTCTCCACATCGACCCCTCCAACCAAGTCAATCAATTTGAGGAAGGATGTAAAATTGAGGCGGACATAGTAATTGATTGGTATCTCATAAAGATTTTCCAGCGTGTGGATAGAGGCATCCACACCGTAAATACCTGCATGGGTCAATTTATCTGGCTGGTTGTTTCCACCATCTGCAATGGGAACATAGGAGTCCCGAGGAGTAGTCGTCAAGAGAATCTTCTGGGTCTCACGGTTAACAGTCATCAAAATATTAACATCTGAGCGAGATACAGAAGTGATGGGCCCATAAGTATCAATCCCACTGATATAGATGGTGAAGGCTTGAGCATTCGGGTCTTGACGACCTGTCTCCAACTTCCGTCTTACCTTCATGGTGTAAAGAGGAGTCAAATTGTCCTGGAAGTTTGGATACTCACTTTCGATGGTATCGGCAAAAATACTATTGACGACAATGGCCTGTGCTTGACCTTCTTGCAATTGCTTATAAGCATCTACGTAAGAGGATGAGGTGTCGAAATTTGGAGTCACCTGCTTTTTCGCACTTAAGTCTTCCTGCAATTTCGTCACGTTATCCCGGTCGGTATCCATTGGTGCTAAAATTTTCTCCACCTGACTAATGTCCTTACGGTCACTGTCTTTAGGAACATAGACGGTCAATTCATACTCTGTGTAGTTGGCCTGATGATTGAGGCGCGTGGAAAGACCTACCAACTGTTGGACCCCAATCGAAGACAATCCCGTTGACACCAATCCGACTACCAAAACTAGCGTTACCCAAACACGCCCAGGGAAACGCAAAAGCACCCAGAATAGAATTCCTAAAACTACTATGGCCAGGAAGGACAACATCAAATTAACATGGTAGACCGCTAAAATGTTATAGCGAATCACACTGTAAATCAGATAAGCGGATAGCAGAAAGACTAAGCCCCATAGGAACCAGTTGACGATTTGCAAAACAGGGTTGGACCTAACCCGATTTCTTCTACTTCTTGACATCTTTTCCTTTCGGAAACCCAATGGGCTCCATCCTTACTTTTTTCAAAATTCTTACACTCCCGCCCAGATTTCATACCCGGTAGCGGTCGTAACCAATCCAAAAATGGATTCCGTTCAAAGGTGGTCACTCCCAGCCTCACTTATCTTGCAAGAAAATCTGACCACTCTTCAATCTCTCCTATTATACCACAAATCCTGATTTGTCAAGCTTTCTAAACCAAAAAAGAGGCCAGAAGCCTCTCACAGTTATCCCTCTTTTTGCTGGGACTGCAATTTTTTCATTTTTTCAAGCAAGGCTGTCTTTGAAGTTGGTTTTGCTTCCTGTTTTCGTGCTTGTTTTTCATGGAAGCGACGAACCTGAGCCTTGCCCTTATCATCTAATTGATATTTACCCATCGATATCACTTTCTTTCGTAAAGTTTGAATTGATTCAAATCTGTCTCAATCTCAGAGTAGTTGGTCGACAGCTCTCGCTCCACCTCATCCAAGAGCGGTTGAGACTGATTAACCACCACGTAGCGCGGCCGGCCGCCTTCCAAATCATTAGTCAGGCGGATTTGATTTTCCGGTAAAGCCAAATAATAATCCGGACTCAAAAGTGAGGACGCCGACCACATCTCCACCTCCTGGTACCAATTAGCCCGGCTATCCCAAGCATAGAGAGTATCAGAGCGATCCGCCTCCGCTTGGATATAGGATCGCAATTCTTGACGTTCCTCTTGCACCTCGGCTTCTCCAATAGTTCGAATGCCTAAAGGAAGAAGAACTAAAACAGTTCCCAAGAGTAGGGGAAGGTAGAAAAGGGTGGCGACATACTTCCGGAATAGGGGACGTTCTGTCTGAGCTTTTTTGTGCCGTCCATGTTGGACACCTGCCTGCAAGCGATCAAAGAGAAAAATTTGGATCAGCCAGAAATAGACTAAACCTGGCAATAACTGGTGGAAACCAAATTCAGCCTGACTGCTGGCCACAAGCCAGGTAGCCAAAGACCCCAGGACACCAAGAGGGAGGAAAAAGAGCCCTTCTCGGGTCCGGGGCGCCTGCCGCAGACCCCACAAACCAATTGGAAGACCTAAGCCCAATAAAACCAAGAAATAGAAAAGAGCTGGTTGCCAGAAACTAGCCATATGGAAATTCATGGTCTGCCAGATATAAGAACCTTGATTCAAAGCCAACCCAAAGGTTCCATTAAAAACTGTCACATAGCCTAAAGGATAAAAGACCAGCGAAAAACCAATCAAGCCGGATAGGAGCTGGGAAACGCCCACACCAATCTGACGCTGTCGAAGATTGTGATAGGTTAGGTAGAGGAAGTTGATTCCAAAAAAGAAAGTCCCTACAAACGGATCTATCATCACTACAATAGACGCCAAAGCACCATACCTAAGAAAAATCTTATTCCCTACTTCTCCTTGGGAAATCTGCAGTAAAGTCTCTAGCGCTACCAATAAAAGTGGAAGGGTAAAAAGAGGAGCATAGAGACCGCCAAATCCCAAAATCAATGTCAAGAAATAAAAGAAATGGGTGGAGGCCCCAGCAACTTGTTGATTCCCTGTTAGGTTATAAGCGAACCGATAAGCCTTACGTCCACTGATATAAAAGAATACAAACTGAAAGAGACTTAGGAGAGCTGCTCCCTGGTAAAAGGAACCTAGCCATATCAAGAGGTAAAATAAAATACCTGCAGTTCCATAAAAATTCTCATAGACCATCTGCCCTTGCTGAAGGGCCCAGCCCCCATACAGGATTTGCTCTTGCAAATTCGTCGCTAGTTGAGTCAGGAAAGGATTGGCCACACTAAAAAAGGCCAGAAGGAAGCTCCAAATTAAGGGAGTTACAAAAGGAAGTTGAACATTCTCTTTTGATTCCCGGTTGGATCGCTGATAAGACCGCCGGTCTCCTCTAGATTCCATGATTTGTTCCGTCATCGTATTCTCCTTTTTCATTCCTCTCTAGTATACCAAAAAAGAAGGGAGGCGGGCACCTTCAACTGAAAGTCCCTCCCTTCTTTATCACTTTTTTTACAACATAGGAGCAAAAATCTGCACTATTTCCTTGATCAAACGTTGGTACCAAACCGGCTTGATAGTATGATCCGTAACTTCAATAGATTCATCAAAAATACTTTGGAAATCCTGACGCATAGCCTCTAGACTATTGGTCTGGTACATGAGCACCGCATTTTCATAATGATGTACTAGACTACGGTAGTCAAAGTTAATGGTTCCCACTACTCCTAGATGACCGTCCACTAAGACATTTTTCGAATGAACAAATCCAGGCTCATACTCAAAAATCCGGACTCCCGCACTCCGCAAGTCAGGATAAGCTCCCCTCGTTACGAGTTGAATAACCTTTTTATCTGGAATATATGGTGTCACGATGCGAACATCTACACCCCTGAGGGCTGCATTTTTGATATCCTCGGTCAAGTCGTAGTCCATAATCAGATAAGGAGTGGTGATGTAGATATAGTCCTGGGCCTGGGTAATTAAGTTTTGGTAAACTTTTTTTCCTACCTGCTCCTTATACATAGGCTTTGGTCCAGAACCATACGGAATGTAATAGCCCTGCCCCTCTTCTTTTTCTTCTAAGAAATGATAGCGATCAATGTCTTCCAGCTCACCTCGGTTAATGTACCAGTTCGTGAGGAAGAGGCGAACCATAGCTTGAACTGCGTCACCTTGAAGTCGAATTCCGCCATCCTTCCAATGGCCAAAGCGAAGGCGCTCATTGATATACTCATCCGCTAGGTTGACTCCGCCGGTATAGGCAATGTGGCCATCAATGACCAGAATTTTACGATGGTCTCGATTGTTGTAGGCCACGGTCATGCGGGGAATGACCTTATTAAACTGGTAAGCCTCAATACCTTGATCACGCAACTGGCGGGCATAGTTACCTGGAAGGGTAGCCATACAGCCAATGTCATCATAGAGGAACTTGATTTCCACCCCCTGGACTGCCTTTCGCTTGAGAATATCCAAAATCTGGTCCCACATAATCCCTGGTTCCACGATGTAGTACTCCAAGAAAATAAACTTCTCTGCAGCTTCCAAATCCTGTAAGAGGGCCTGAAAATAGTCCTCACCTAAAGCAAAGTAATCAGACTGAGTCCCTTTGTAAATGGCCGAGCTAGGGTCAATCTTCAAAAGAGCTTGCATAATCCCCGCCACTGATTGATTTTCCTCTCGCACCTCATCCAGGCTTTCCTGTGATGCGGGTACAAAGAAATCATACTGTCCAATCGTTTCTAATTGCTGAATCTCCTTGCGAGACAGACGGCGCTCCCCAAACATGATATAGAGTAGGGGACCAAGTACTGGCAAAAGGGCTACTAAGAGCCAAGTAGCTTTGCTATCAGGGGCCATATTACGGTTAAAAATGGAAATGATCGTGGCTATTGTGATTAAGAAAATCAAACTCAGCCAAATATAGGGAAACATACGGCCGAAATAAAAGAAGGCGGCTAAAACCAAGGTTAATTCCGCCAACATGATTGCAACACTAAAACCATATTTCCACATGATTAATCGTAATTTACGCACACTTCTTCCTCTTTATCACTTATCCTGTTCGCTTAAAGACCTTCTCAGCCTCTAGCTCCCCATCATAATCATATTCAATATCTTGGATGTAAAGTTGATGGTTCTCCACACGATAGAGCATGTACTCTTCGTCCACCATCATGCCTTCAGGATCAACCACCTGGACCTGACGTACAATTTTATTCCCAGCACCATCGTCCGAGATCAAGGTCCCTTGACCATCTTTCATGGTCAAATGGTAGTTTTCATCTTCCGTTGAAGCTGCATAGGTTCCATCCAGATTTTCCGGAATTGCCAATACCGTCTCTTCTTCAACCGGTTGCTCTTGACTGGATCGTGCCGAGCAGGCTGTCAATCCTAGGGCAACCAATAACGTCAACCCTACGGTCAGCCATTTCTTGGACATTCTGCTACTCCTAATCTATTTTCTCCCATCTAGTATACACCATTTTTACCAAAATGTTAGCTAATTTACTCACTTATCCAACCTTTACGCACCTGACCGACAAAATGTAAAGAACCTGTAATAAAGATTGGCCGCCTTTCCTCTTCCCGGATAAAGGTCGCTATCCCTTTTTCAAGCCGCTCCAGTCCTAGGGAAGATCCATCCTCTAAGCCTCCATCAAAAGGAACAAGATAGTAGCTTGCATGTGGTAAGTGGTGCCGTAAATAAGCGACCATCTCCTGGTAATTTTTTCTTGGTAAAAAACCTAAAAGGAAGATCGGCGTGTCCCAGGCCTGGGCCTTTATAAACTCGACCAGGCGCTCCAAGGCTGGCACATTGTGGGCCCCATCAAGGTAAACTCCCGGTGCCAACAGTTCCAAACGGCCCGGCCACTGCACACGCTCCAGCGACCGTCGCATCTGAGCCAGGTCAAGGTCTTGTCCCCTGATCCGAGCCCAGCGAAGGGCAGCCATCAAGGCTAGGGCTGCATTCTCTCTCTGATAAGCCCCCGGCAGACTCAACTTGAGTTCTTCCAAGGTCAACCCATTCGTCCAGAAAGTCTGGTCCTGCCACACAAACTCCTGACCAAAGCGGAAAATAGGATTCCCAAAACGAGCCACTTCTTCTTCAAAAACTGGAAGCAAGTCTGCGGACAGCGGGCCCAAGAGCAACTCCTGCTCTGCATTCACAATCCCTGCTTTCTCACACGCAATCGCAGTCAAGCTAGACCCCAGGAGTTCCTGATGATCCAAGCCAATAGAAGTGATGAGAGCCAATTCACTTGCCACCACATTAGTCGCGTCATGGCGACCGCCAATCCCAACCTCTAAAAGTGCCACATCCACGGCCTCCTCCGCAAAATAGAGAAAGGCCACACAAGTCCACAGCTCAAAATAGGACAGAGGCCCCAACTGCATCTGAGCCTCCACCTCCTGCAGACGCAGGGCCAACTGAGACAAACGCTCCAACGGAAGTACGTGTCCATTCAAGCACACCCGTTCCCGCATATCTTCTAAGTGCGGAGAGGTAAAAGCGCCCACCTTATAACCCTGGTCCAGCAACAGTTGGCCTAAAATCGCCTGGGTTGACCCCTTGCCATTTGTCCCCGCAATCTGGATACTCGCAAACTGTCGCTCAGGATGGTCCAGAAGTTCTAAAGCTTCCAACAACCGCTCCTGACCCTTATGAAAATTCAGTCCAATCCGACTATCAAACCAAGACTCTAACGCCTCCAGATTCATGATTAGAACCCCCTTTTCTAAAACACTCCTGAAACAAATTAGCCGATCGGTTCATCAATATACAGACCCGCTGGCCGAAACTGGAATAGCTACTCCCTCCAGCATCCATCCGACCCTCGTTAGTCGAATACAGAAAAAGCCGAGGCAAGTACCTGCCCCGACCCCTACAAATCGTTTTTCTCTTCAGTTTAATTGCTTTACCTAGCTTCTTTCAAGCTGGCTGGTATACTCTTTTAGTTTATCTTTTATTACTGTGTTAGCTCGTCTTGCCGTACTTTAGTACTACCTGCGACTTCGCTGCCTTGTACTAAAAGCAAACTAAAAGACTATAAAAAGAGATTGGGGTGAGTCTCAATTTCATGTCAACCCCTGAAAATGTCCACAGGACCTGAGCCAAGTCTTCATTTCCGGTCGGCTGGTAAAAAGGTCCGCAGGACCTTTTTACTCCTCTGTCATGAAGCTGTTGAAGACTTCTTCAATCATGTCCCATTCGGCGTTGGAATCTTCAGGGATCGGTTGGAGGTCGCCTTCGGTGCCGTCTTCGTTTTCTGTGTAGGAATAGGCTTGAATTTCGATTTGGCCATCTTCGTCTTCTTCAGCGCTGACGGGCATCAAGAGAACATAGTTCTTACCAAATTCTTCTCGCCCATCGATGGTTAAGATGATTTCAAATAAGCTTTCATTCCCGGCCTCATCTACCAGAGTGATAACATCGCGTTCGTGTTCTTCGTGTGAATGTGACATGGTTTCCTCCTAAAAATGGCGGTCTAAATAATTTTGTAAAATCAATTGAGCCGCTAATTTATCAATCACTTTTTTGCGTTTAGAACGACTGATATCCGCTTGTTCAATCAGCATTCTCTCAGCGGCCACAGTGGTCAAGCGCTCGTCTTGGTAGGATACTGGCTTGCCAAACTCCTTGGTCAGTAATTCTCCATAGGCCTGACTAGCTTCAACCCGAGGACCGCTGGTATTGTTCATATTCTTAGGCAGACCAATTACGAATTGATCTACTGTGTATTCTTGGACAAGTTGAGAAAGGCGGTCCAAGCCAAATTCACCCTTCTCTTCATCAATGGGAATAATCTCCAAGCCTTGGGCAGTAAATCCCAAGGGATCGGAGATTGCGACTCCAACTGTTTTAGAGCCCACATCCAACCCCATAATTCTCATTAAAAATCGACTCCTTGTCCTTTCAAGTAATAGCGGACCAGTTCTTCAACAATCTCATCGCGTTCGTATTTACGGATTTGATTCCGAGCATCGTTGTAACGAGGCACATAAGCTGGATCCCCGCTCAAAACATACCCGACAATCTGGTTGATTGGGTTATAACCTTTTTCGCTTAGGGACGTGTAAACATGGGTCAAAGTCTCGCTGATTTCCTTTTTATTGGAATCATCAAGATTAAAACGAACTGTTTCATCTGTAAAACTCACTATTACACCTTCTTTCTCATATAGTATTTCCCCATTATACCACACTCCAGAGGGGAAAACAATTGGGGGTTACGGAGCATCAGTCACAACGGCACCGTTCGTCTGCCGAACTTCCAAGAATTTACTTGGAGTAACTTCGCTCATCTCTACAATACCACTGCCTTGGAAGTAGGCGATTGATCGGATGGCATCTAAATCCAAGTCTTGAAAGTTGTAAGTCGAAACATTTTTAAGCCGCTGATCCTCTAAGACCTCGACATTATTGGTAAAACCTCGAACGGCTGTCGCTGCCTTATAGTTCTCATCCTCTTCAAGGCCAGCTCGTAAACGGTTGTTGGTTTCCGCTACTCCTACTTCATCAACGGATTGTTTCAATTCATCGGTCAAAGGACTAATGAGCTCTATTTCAAACGTCAGATAGTTGTCTCCTTGATAAGTCAGAGTTTGAACAGTGGTCGTTCCATCTGCAGCTGTTGGAAACTCCAGGCGTTTTTTCTGCACAGCATTTTCATCGACCTTTTCCGTCAAAATTGGAAGAGTCGAAGTAATTTCAATCTCCTTTTGAGCTTCCTTGTTTTCTTTTCTAGCTTGACCACACCCTGCTAGCACAAGGAGGCTTAGCGTGGCTGTTATGAGTATTTTTTTCATGATTTGAGTCTCCTCTCAGCCTCTATTTTATCATACTGTCTTTCTACTGACAAAAAAGCTGGCGCAAATAAGGCCAGCTTTTTTGGAGTTAGAGAGCCGCACGTAAGCGAGCCTCTGCATTTTCAACATTGCGAACAGATCGTGGGAGAAAGGCTCGAATATCATCTTCTTTGTAACCTACTTGTAGACGTTTCTCATCTACCATAATCGGGCTCTTAAGGATTCGTGGGTTCTCAAGGATAATATCCACTACCTCACTAAGCGGTAGATCTTCTAAATCAACCCCTAGGCTCTTGGCATAGCGATTTTTAGAAGAAACAATGCTAGCAACGCCATTATCGGTCTTAGAGAGGATTGCCATTAGTTCTTCTCTTGTAATACCATCTTTTCCAATGTTTTTTTCTTTATAACTTAATTGATGCTGAGTTAACCAGGTTTTTGCTTTTTTACAGCTTGTGCAACTTGAAACTGTGTAAATTTTGATCATACAAAATCCTCCTTTCGCTACACTACTGTTAGTTTAGCGGATTTTGAAAAAAAGGCCATCGGTCCCCAGACCGACTTTTGCATTTATTCTTCGATTTCAATCTCTTCCAAATCCAAAGGAAGATCTTGAACCATGTCCGCAGCTTCTTCCAAAACCTTCTCATCGACTTGAGGCTGTTCCGAGCTATCTGCAGCCTCTCCTTCTGGAAGATCAGCTACTGGCAAGCCAAAATGTTGACGGACCTTGCGATCAATTTCTTCAAAAATAGCTGGATTTTCCTTAAGGAACTTCTTAGCATTCTCAGAACCTTGACCAATCTTATCGTCTCCGTAAGAATACCAAGCTCCCGATTTTTTAATGATTTCCAAATCACTAGCAATCTTGACCAGTTCCCCGGCCGCAGAAATCCCCTCACCGTAGATAATCTCAACGACCGCTTCTTTAAATGGCGGCGCAACCTTATTTTTGACAACCTTAATCTTGGTTTCTTTACCAATATTCTCATCCTTCTGGTCACCCGTTCCCTTAATTTGAGAATTGCCACGAACGTCTAAGCGGACAGAAGCATAGAATTTAAGGGCACGGCCACCCGGTGTGGTTTCAGGGTTTCCGAACATAACTCCAACTTTTTCCCGAAGCTGGTTGATAAAGATCGCAACGGTCTTGGTTTTATTGATGGAAGATCCTAATTTTCGCATCGCCTGGCTCATCATCCGGGCCTGCAAACCAACGTGACTGTCTCCGATGTCTCCATCGATTTCAGCTCGCGGAACCAAGGCTGCTACCGAGTCGATCACCACTAAGTCAATCGCTCCAGAATCAATCAGCTTTCCAGCAATTTCTAAACCTTGCTCCCCAGAGTCTGGTTGAGAGAGCAGAAGCTCATCAATATTCACTCCAAGAGCCTGGGCATAAGCTGGATCCAATGCATGCTCAGCATCAATAAAAGCAGCAATGCCCCCTTCCTTCTGCGCTTGGGCTACCGCATGCAGGGCAACCGTCGTCTTACCAGAACTTTCTGGTCCATAAATCTCGATAATCCGACCTTTAGGATAACCACCGGCACCCAGAGCAATG
Source organism: Streptococcus sp. 121 (assembly GCF_016458205.1). Taxonomy (GTDB): domain Bacteria; phylum Bacillota; class Bacilli; order Lactobacillales; family Streptococcaceae; genus Streptococcus. Next base: position 41,970 of record NZ_JAEMED010000004.1, read on the forward strand.
TCCAAAGCCAGGCTTCCTGAACTCATGACCTGAACCTTCTGATCCATCCGTTCACCTAGACGCATGATCGACCCTTTACCGAAATCCTTTTCGATGACTTTCATCGCATCTTCAAGGGCTTTTTTCCGTTCATCACCAAATTTTTTGGTAATTTCAGGTAATTTTTTTTGTTTTTTTGCCATTTTTTCTCCTTATTTCAAATACAAGACACTTCTTCCATTATAGCAAACTCTCTTACTTGATTAAAGTTTTCCGTATTAAATTAAAAGCCTCTAGAACAGCCATCTGGCGAATGGTGTTGCGGTCTCGACCTCCTAAATAAAGACGGTGGCTGCTGGTCCCTTGGGGACCAGCCAAACCTAGCCAGACCGTCCCCACTTCTTGTCCCTCCAACTGATCAGGGCCCGCAACCCCTGTCAGGCTAAGGGCTAGGTCCGCTCCCGTGCGGGCTCGGGCACCTGCAGCCATCTGTTCAGCAGTCCAGGCGGAGACGACACCAGCCGACTGCAATTTCTCTAGAGGAATCCCTAGCATCTGGTTTTTCTGCTCTAGACTGTAGGTCACAAAACCACCAGGAAAGACTGCAGAAGCCCCTGGTAATTGGGCTAATTCGGCCTGTAACAATCCAGCCGTTAAACTTTCCGCTGCTGTCAAGGTCAACTCCTTCTCCTTCAGCAAATCGAGGACTGTCTGAGCTAAACTCTGATGATCTCCATAAGCATAGAGATAATCTTGCAAATCCCCTTCTTGCAGAATGGCCGTTTCCAATTGGTCTAACAAAGACTCTCCTTCCTCTGGGCTGGCGGCTTGAGCGGTCAGTCGTAGAGTCACTTCGCCTACCTTAGCATAAGGAGCTAGAGTAGGGTTGGTTTGATTGGAAATTAGGTCAGCGAGGCGGGTCACCAACTGACTTTCACCAATCCCAAAGAAACGAAGCACGCGCGAATAGAGAGCTTGCTCTTGTTTCAAAAGTGGGGCCACCTGTTCTAAAAACATAGGCTTGAGTTCACTTGGTGGACCAGGAAGAAGGACATAGGTAACCCCCTGATTCTCAACAAGACTCCCCACGGCTAAGCCTGTTCGATTGGGGAGGGCACGCGCCCCTTCGATAGTATCTGCCTGACGGTCATTATTTGCTGTCCGGATTCGCTTAGGATTGCTGGCAAAAAAGGCATCGATCTTGGCCATGGCTTCTGGGTCTGGCACCAAGTCCCGACCTAAAAAAGTAGCCAAGGTTTGTTTGGTCAAATCATCTTCTGTCGGACCTAGACCCCCGGATAAAATCACCCAATCCGCTCGTTCTTTTGCCAGACTTAGCACCTCTGTCAGCCGTTCGACATTATCCCCAACAACCGTGTGGTAATAAACCCCAATCCCCAAACCTGCCAATTCTTGAGACAGGAATTGAGCATTGGTATTGGCAATTTGCCCCATCAAAAGCTCCGTCCCTACTGCAATGATCTCTGCCTTCATGGCCGTCTCCTTTATTTCACCAACATTTTCAAGGCTGATTTCATATAATTTTCAGCCGTATCCGAAGTTCCATCAAAGAACTTCCGAATTTTCTTCAATTCCGTAGCTTTGTAACCCAAAGCTTGCAAGGCTTCCATAGCTTCATCCAATGCCTGATTATCGGCTGCCACAGCAGTCTTAAGCGGCTGAACCTCACCCGCCTGTAGTTTGCCTTCCAAATCTAAAATCATTTGTTGGGCAGTTTTTTTCCCAATTTTAGGGAATTTGGTTAAATAGGTACTATTTTTCTCGCTAATGGCTTGAACCAAACCTTCATGATCATCCGCAGCAATAATGGCTAAGGCTGAAGTAGGCCCAATCCCAGACACTGAAATGAGGTGTAAAAAGAGCTCCTTCTCTGCCTCATCTCGGAAACCATAAAGGGTCTGGGCATCTTCCCGTACCGCTTGATAGAGGTAAACCGTCAATTCTTGGTTGACATGACCGCTGTAGGCGTAAGGGTTGGCCACATGGATTAAGTAGCCAATCCCCCCAACCTCCAAAACAAGAGCATTGGTGCGAATCTTGGTCAGCTGACCTTTCATATATTCAAACATGACTTTCTTACTTTCTATTCGTATTTACCAAATTCTCGAAGACTCTTATGATTCTCCTGGATGCGCCGGAACATCTTCTCCATATCTCTATTCGTAAAATGAACTAAAACTGGCCGCCCATGAGGACAATTATAAGGATTTTGACAGAGTCTTAATTGATAGAGAAGATGGCGGGCGGAATGTTCATCCAAGGCATGGTTGGCCTTAATTGATCGTTTACAGCTCATCATAATCGCTAATTCAGCTCGATACTTATGGATAGAGACTTCCTTGGTCATCAAGAGCATATCACACATCTCATAAACACCAGCTTCAATCTCCTCTTCCTTGAACCAAATCGGGTGCTCCCGCAAAATAAACTGATTGTTTCCGTAATCAGATAAATGAACACCAACTTCCGCGAGGACCGGTAGCTGCTCCTTAATACGAAAGGCATCTCCCGCTGAAAATTCAAAAATATAAGGTACCAGCAATTGTTGTTGATCACCAGAAACCTCTCCGATGGATTGGCGATATTCTTCGTATTTAACCCTTTCCTGGGCTGCGTGTTGGTCCACAATATAGAGACCTTCTTTCCCCTGGGCAAACAAATAAGTCCCATGCATTTGGCCAAAGTATTCTAGTTGGGGAAAGGTTGCTGTCTCCTCTCCTTCTAGTTTCCCATATGCCTTTTCTAGACTGGCTAAATCCAATTCAGGGTGGTCTAAATCACCATAATCAGCTTCCTGTCTTTGGGCAAAGTGAACAGAGTTAGATGCCGGAGGCGCTTCCTCCACTACTACTTCAGGGGTTGAACCTTGAGCCTCTTCTTGGGAAGGGACTTGGAAATAGATAGGATTTTCTTCCAAAACCAGGCTGGTTTGTACCGGTTTATTTACTTTCTGAACCGCTGATTTGGCTAAATTTTCCAAGGCATCGGGAATCAGATCCTGCTCTTTTAGGGCCTCTTGAATAGCCTGGCGAATCAAATCCATCACTTCTTTTTCTTTTGACAAACGCAATTCTTGCTTGGTCGGATGGACATTCACATCGGCAAGGAAGGGATCCAATTCAATATCCAAAACAACGAGAGGGAAACGGCCAACCATGAGCTTACTGCCGTAACCTTCAAGTATAGCCCGATTCAGCAGGAAGTTCTTGATATAACGGCCATTAACGAGCAGGGTGATGTAAGAACGGTTGGCACGGGTCAATTCCGGTAAACTCACATAACCATGAACGGAAATATCCAAGTCGTGAGCCTCCACTTCAACCATCTTTCGTGCAGTTGTCAAGCCATAAATAGCTGCTAAAACCTGACGCAAATCTCCTTGTCCACTTGTTTGAAGCAGCTGCTTATCTTCGTGAATGAGCGTAAATGATATGCTTGGATGGGCTAGACTTAGACGGTTGACCACATCCACAACATGAGAAAGCTCCGACTGGGGACTGCGCATATACTTAAGCCGAGCTGGAGTATTGTAAAACAGATCCGCCACTCGAACGGTCGTTCCTTGAGCACGGCTAATGGTCTCTTCTTCCAAAATCTCACCAGCCTGCGTCACCAACCGTTGCCCCTTATGAGCACCAGCCTCCTGGCTTTCCAGGGTCAAGCGACTGACGGAAGCGATAGAAGGCAGAGCCTCCCCACGGAAACCTAAAGTCCGAATCCGAAATAAATCAGCCTGACGTTTAATTTTACTGGTTGCATGACGTTTAAGGGCCAAAGATAATTCTCCGAAAGCAATTCCTCGACCATCATCACGAATCTCAATGAGTTTAAGTCCAGCCTCCTGTAAGCGGATTTCAATAGACTGGCTGCCAGCATCAATGGCATTTTCTAAGAGTTCCTTGACCACACTGCTGGGGCGCTCAACCACTTCTCCAGCAGCAATTTGGTTAGCCAGGACTTCTGGTAATTCAAGAATTTCTGTCACAATAAATCCTCTTTCTAGATAGCAAGAAAGAGGCGGGATTGTGGGATCCAGCCTCTTTAACCATAGGAAAAATTAGTGTGCTCGCGTAAAGGCATGCTTGGCTGCCTCCGCGCTTGTTCCAATAACCAGACTGTCGACAGTAGCGACTTGGTCATGAAAGGGCAGTTTTTGCCCTGCTGGAACAATGGTGAGGGCAGAGGAGGCCCCACCAATCTTATAGTGGTCAGATACCAGGGTACCCTCGTTCTCCTCTAGTCCATTAAAAATAGAGGCATCGAAGCGATCACTACTGCCATCCGGCTCGATACGAAGAGCCTCCCCCTTATCATTGACCCAAGTACCGACTAATGTGGAATAGTCCCCAGCTAAAATCCCCTGAGTATCAATTGTGGACTCTTGGATTTGAGTTGAGCTGGTTGTTTCGCTTGAAGAGGAAGCCTTCGAACTACTGGAGACCTCTTGTTTTACACTGGTAGAAGAACTCTCTTTCGACTCCGATGCAGACTTAGCACCACAAGCGGCTAAAATAATAGTGAAACTGGTAAACAGTAGAAACAATCGTGTTCGCATGTGGGACCTCCTGGTAGACTTTCTATTACTATTTTAACCCTTGCCCTGCTATTTGTAAAGGCAAAGTCCTGTTTTGAAAAAGGTTTGAAAACGTCGTTTTCAAACCTTTTGCTTTTTCAGTTATTTAGTTGGCTCCAAATGCCATACTTGCTCATTGTATTGAGCGATAGTACGGTCAGATGAGAAGAATCCTGCCATGGCAATGTTAACCAAGACTTTATCCAACCAGCTATCACGGTCTTCGTAAGCTGCCAAGGTTGCTTCCTTTACTTGGATGTATTCTTCCAAATCAAGAAGGGTCATGAACCAGTCTTTGTTCATCAACTCATTATGGAGGCGTTCCAAGCGTTCTGGATGTCCAGTTGCACGCATTTGATCGCTAACAATGAAGTCTACCAATGGGCGGATAGCTTCTTTTTCGTAGTAGTGGTAAGAATCGTAGCCGTGTGTTTCGTATAGATTGATAACAGTTTGGCTATCTTGTCCAAAGATGAAGATGTTGTCGTCGCCAACCAATTCATGGATTTCCACATTCGCACCGTCTGATGTTCCCAAGGTAAGGGCACCGTTCAACATGAATTTCATGTTACCAGTTCCGGATGCCTCTTTCGAAGCAAGGGAGATTTGTTCTGAGATATCAGTCGCAGGAATCAAATAACTTGCTTCTGTAACGTTGTAGTTCTCAACCATAACCACTTGCAAGTGTGGTGCCACTTCTGGATCATTTTTAATAATTTCAGAAAGGGTCATGATCATATGAATGATGTCTTGGGCAATCGTATAGGCAGGTGCTGCTTTTCCACCGAAGAGCATCGTTACTGGGCGAGCAGGAATATTTCCAGCCTTAATGTCCAAGTACTTGTACACGACATAAAGAGCATTCATTTGTTGACGTTTGTACTCATGAAGGCGTTTAATTTGGGTATCAAAGATGGCGTTGGTATTCAATTCAACCCCTTGTTTTTCCCTCAAGTGTTTTGCCAATTTCTCTTTGTTTTCACGTTTGATCACTTCCAAACGTTCTTTAACGGCAGCACGGTTTTCTACATCCAAAAGACCTTGCAAGAGCTCTGCATTATGGTGCCAGTCACGACCAATTTCTTGGTCAATCAATTTAGTCAATTCTGGGTTAACGTGCATCAACCAACGACGGAAAGTAATGCCGTTTGTTTTGTTGTTGAATTTTTCTGGGTACAACTTGTAGAAGTTATTCAACTCAGTATCTTTCAAGATATTTGTATGAAGAGCTGCTACCCCGTTAACAGAGTATCCGTAATGGATGTCCATATGAGCCATGTGCACACGATTATTTTCATCAATGATGGCTACAGATGCATCTTTGTAGTTCGCTTTTACATCTGCATCCAATTGTTTGATGATTGGAACAAGGTGTGGAACTACTTCTTCAAGGAACTCCAACGGCCATTTTTCCAAAGCTTCTGCAAGAATCGTGTGGTTTGTATAAGCAGTCATGCGTTTCACAATGGCTACAGCATCTGTGAAGCTAAGTCCACGTTCTTGCAAAAGGCGAATCATTTCTGGGATTACCAAGGATGGGTGAGTATCATTGATTTGAATCACAGCATAGTCTGGAAGATCATACAAGTTGCTTCCTTTTTCAACCGCTTCATCCAAAATCAACTGAGCTGCATTGCTAACCATGAAGTATTGTTGGAAAATACGGAGTAATTCACCTTGGCGGTTCGAATCATCTGGATACAAGAAGAGGGTCAAGTTTTTCAAGATATCCGTCTTATCAAACTGGATGCCATCATGAATGATAGCGCCGTCAACTGTATCTAAATCGAAGAGACGCAAACGGTTTTTCTTACCAGTTTTATATCCTGGCACATCGATATCGTACAGCGTTGAACGAAGACTGAAGTGAGCAAATGGCACATCATAGGTACGTTCTGAACGGATTAACCAGTTTTGCTCTTCCAACCAGTGGTTTGGAATCGTTGTTTGCTCATTGTTTTTCAAGACTTGTTGGAAAAGACCGTAATGGTAGTTCAAACCAACACCGTCTCCGTTCAAGTTAAGAGTAGCAATTGAATCTAGGAAGCAGGCTGCCAAACGTCCTAATCCTCCGTTACCCAAAGATGGCTCCAATTCAACATCTTCCACCTCTGCCAAACTCTTACCTACAACAGCTAAGTCTTCCTTCACTGACTCATACAAGCCAAGGTTGATCAAGTTATTGGACAAGAGTTTTCCGATAAGGAATTCTGCAGAGATGTAATAGAGTTTTTTCTTTGCATCGTTGTAGGGCAACTCAGCACTGTATTCTTTGGTATAGTTCAACAAGGCTACATAAATCTCTTCATTTGAACAATCCGCCAAGTTTTTCTGCTGAACTTGACTCATATAGTCTCTAAAATTAAGCATGATGATTTCTATCTCCTAAAAAATATAATTTCTATTTATGAATGTAAAATATTTTCTTCACTTTCCCGGTCAAAGAAATGGGCCCGGTTCATATCAAAGGCCAAGGTCATTTCTTGCCCCATGTGCACATCTTGTCGACTGTGAACAATAGCCTTGAGAGTAGTCTCACCCAGATGTGTGTGGACAATGTACTCCGCTCCCAAAAGCTCCGCAAAATCAACCTCTGCCTTGTATTGGGATTGAGGATAAGTTTCCAACACCAGTGGGTCATTGGAAATATTTTCCGGACGAATTCCCAAAGTTACTTCTTTTCCGTCATACCCTTTGGTCTTCAACTGTGCATACTGCCCTTGCGCCAATTTGAAATCAGTCCCATCCTCGGAAATAAAATGGTCTCCCTGAATCCGCCCCTGGATGAAGTTCATGGTCGGAGCTCCAACGAAACCAGCCACGAACAAGTTGCGTGGATTTTCATAAATTTCTTTTGGAGTTCCGATTTGTTGAACCTCACCAATGTTCATCACGACAATCCGATCTGCCATGGTCATGGCTTCGGTTTGGTCGTGCGTTACGTAGATGGTTGTCGCACCTAAGCGTTGCGTGATGCGGATAATTTCTGCCCGCATGTCTCCGCGCAATTTGGCATCCAAGTTAGACAAGGGCTCATCCATCAAGAAGACTTTGGGAGCGCGGACGATAGCCCGTCCCAAAGCAACCCGTTGCCGTTGCCCACCAGACAAAGCTTTAGGTAAACGGTCTAGCAGATGACTGAGTCCTAAAATTTCCGCAGCCTCTTCCACCTTTTTCTTGATTTCCTCTTTTGATTCTTTGCGCAAATTCAAAGCAAAGGCCATATTTTCAAAAACGGTCATGTGTGGATAAAGGGCATAGGATTGGAAAACCATAGCGATATCACGATCTTTAGGTTCCACATCGTTTACCAGTTCTTGATCGATGTAAAATTCACCTTGGGTAATATCTTCTAGACCTGCAATCATCCGCAAGGTCGTTGATTTTCCACACCCAGATGGACCAACTAGAGCGATAAACTCTTTGTCAGCCACCTCCAGGTTAAAATCCTTCACGGCTTCATATCCATTATCATAACGTTTGTAAATGTTTTTAAGGGATAAAGTTGCCATAGGAATTGTCCCTACCTTTCTTACTTAGACAGGTTCTCGTTAGAACGACGATAAGTCACAGTGAGGTAGGTCAACAAATCTTCTACCTCTTGGTTTAGTTGTTCTTCTGTCATCCGCCATACCCAGTTTCCACCAAGTGTGGATGGGGTATTCATTCGGGCATCGCTACCTAAGCCAAGAAGATCTTGCATAGTCGCAATCGCCATAAAGCTGACAGATGCATAGACGGTCCGCAACATCGCTGCCGGTACAGACTCATCAGGTCGTTTATTGGTGTAGAGTTCCATAAAACGACGAGTGGCTTCGTCCGCCTCATTTTCATACCAGCCAAGAACTGTCTCATTGTCATGGGTACCTGTATACATAACAGAGTTATTCTTAGCATGGTGCGGCATATCTTGGCTATCACCGTCTGGATCAAAGGCAAATTCCAAAATCTTCATTCCTGGGAAGCCAGTTTTCTCGCGGAAGTCATAGACTTCTTGGGTCATATAGCCAAGATCTTCGGCGATGATATTTAAATCACCCAATTCTTCCTTGACTGTCTTGAAGAGGTCATAGTCTGGACCCTTGACCCAACGACCACCGATAGCATTTTCTGCACCAGCAGGCACTTCCCAGTAGGACTCAAATCCACGGAAATGGTCAATCCGGACAACGTCATAGACCTTAAAGCTTTCTTCCAAACGTTTGATCCACCATGCATAGTTATCAGCTTTCATAGCTTCCCAATCATAGATTGGATTACCCCAGAGCTGACCTTCAGCCGTAAAGGCATCAGGTGGAACTCCGGCAACCCATGATGGACGGCCTTCTTCATCTGTTTTGAAGTAATGAGGTTGAGACCACATTTCAGAAGAGTCAGCTGCCACATAAATTGGCATATCTCCAACAATCTCAACGTGATTCTCATTGGCATAGCCTTTAAGAGCTAACCATTGTTTAAAGAAGAAGTATTGAGTGACACGGTGGTAATTCAAAGCAGGAGCAAGTTTTTCCCGATACTCTGCAATTGCACGTGGTTCGCGACTTTTAGCAGCTTCATCTGGCCAATCCAACCATGATTTTTGCTGGAAGTGTTCTTTAATAGCCATGTATTCCGCAAACGTATCCAACCAACTAGCGGAGTCCACTAAGAAATGTTGATACTCTGGGTTATAACCCCGGGCCATAAAGTTCGCCACTGCCTTCTCTAGCAATGGACGACGGTTATAGAATAATTTCTCGTAATCCACTGTAGAAGGATCATCACCGAAGTCCACTCCCTCCAAGTCGGCTTCCATCAGCAAACCTTCCTTGATGAGGATATCAAAATCAATAAAATGAGTATTTCCAGCGAATGCTGAAAATGATTGGTAAGGAGAATCTCCGTAACTAGTTGTTCCTAATGGAAGAATCTGCCAGTAGCGCTGTTTTGTACGGACCAAGAAGTCCACAAAGTCATAAGCTGCTTGGCCAAAGGATCCAATCCCGTACTTCCCTGGAAGGGAAGAAATGTGCATCAAGACACCACTTTGACGTTGCTTCATAAGTATACCTCGCCTGTTTTTTTCAATCACGTTACGCAAGCACTTTGCGAAAACGTTTGCATCGCCATTATATCCCTTTTGACTCACAAAAGCAAGATGAATTTGGATAATTTTTCCACTTTCATTTTTTCTTGAAAATTTCTTGAAAAAATCACTTGGGTTTTGCTCGGAAATCCCTTTATATAAAGAAGATTTCCCTTGTTTTATTTTATCATAAAAATTTTTTCTACACCGCTTGCAACCGCTTGCAATTTTTGATATAATTTTTTTGTCAAGAGAAAACGTTTGCTCTAATGAGCTAGATAAAGGAGACACTCATCATGAAGAAGAGAATTCTTAAAACGACCGCCCTTCTTTCAACGATTGCTTTTGCAGGGGTTTTGGTAGCCTGCAGTAATGGTTCACAAAATTCTGACTCCGGTAGTAAAGAACTAACGGTTTATGTTGAAGAACAATACAAACCTTACATCGAAGAAGCTGCTCAGGCTTTTGAAAAAGAAAGCGGAACAAAAATCAACATCAAGACTGGAGATCAATTGACTGGCTTGGATAATCTTTCCTTGGATAACCAATCTGGTGATGTTGTGGATGTTATGATGGCGCCATACGACCGTGTCGGAAGCCTTGGTAACGATGGCCAACTAGCAGAAGTTGAATCGGCTGAAGAAAGCATGACTGACGACACAACCAAAAAATTGGTAACAGCTGCCGATGGTCATGTTTATGGAGCTCCTGCTGTTATCGAAACGTTGGTCCTCTACTATAACAAGGATTTAATCCAAGAAGCTCCTAAGACTTTCGAAGAAGTTGAAAAATTAGCCGAAGATCCAGCCTACAACTTTGAAGGAGAAGAAGGTAAAAACACGGCCTTCCTTGCTGACTGGGTAAACTTCTACTATGCATACGGACTTCTAGGTGGTAACGGTGGTTATGTCTTTGGTAAGGATGGTACAGATGCCAAAGATATCGGTCTTGCTAACGACGGTTCTATCAAAGGTCTAGAATATGCGAAAACTTGGTATGAAAAATGGCCTAAAGGGATGCAAGACCAAAAAGGTGCTGCCAACTTGATTGAGTCTCAATTCCAAGAAAAGAAAACAGCTACTGTGATTGATGGGCCTTGGAAGGCTGCTGCTTATAAGGATGCAGGCATCAACTACGGTGTAGCAACAATCCCAACTCTTCCAGGTGGAGCCAACTATGAAGCATTTGCAGGCGGTAAAGCTTGGGTTATCCCTGTAGCTTCTAAGAACATCGATGGCGCTCAAGAATTCCTAAACTTCTTGACTTCAACCGATCAACAAAAAGCTTTCTATGACAAGAACCATGAAGTTCCTGCAAATACTGAAGCTCGTAAATATGCTGTAGATAGCAAAGATGAGTTGGCAAATGCCGTTGTGAAACAGTTCGACTCTGCTCAACCAATGCCAAGTATTTCTGAAATGTCTACTGTTTGGGATCCAGCAGCAACAATGCTTTTTGAAGCTGTAAGTGGTAAAAAAGCCCCTAAAGCTGCTGCTGACGATGCTGTAAAACTCATCAAAGATAGCATTGATCAAAAATTCGGAGAGTAGCCCATCTCTCTATACCGGGTGATAAGAGACAAATTTCTCAGAACCCTTAACTGTTAGTGAGAGCAGGCTGGGACTCTAAAGTCTTGGCCTCTCTATTATTTTAGAACTTACTTCTATAGGGTTCAGTCAAAGTATGTTCACGAACTAAAATAGGGAAAGTTGAGATATAGTCTTTTAGTTTGCTTTTAGTACAAGGCAGCGAGTCGCAGGCAGTACTAAAGTACGGCAAGACGAGCTAACACAGTAATAAAAGATAAACTAAAAGAGTATAACAATCCCAACACTACTCTTTATCCCCAGACAATCCTATCTCTACGAGGACTGATTTATGGAACAACAAAACGCAAAAAAAGCACTTCTTTTATCCCTTATTCCTGGACTGGGGCAGATTTACAATCGCCAGAAAGTTAAGGGAGGAATTTTCTTAGGGATAACACTCTTATTCTTAATTTATTTCTTTACAACAGCGCTATTCCAATTGCAAGGCTTGGTGACACTTGGATCCATGAGGGGCCGAGATAATTCCCTCTTCCTCTTAATTCAAGGAACCTTCCACTTGATTTTTGTCATTGCCTATCTGGTCTTTTATGGCTTTAATCTATGGGATGCTCACAAGACTGCCAATCGTTGGAATCAAGGACTACCTGTCGCTACAAGCTGGCAGGAAATGAGTCACTCCATTTATGAGAATGGATTCCCTTATTTACTAATTGTCCCTTCTTATGTGGCTATGATTTTCGCCATTGTTTTCCCGGTTTTGGTAACCATTTTGATTGCCTTTACCAATTATGATTTCAAGCATTTGCCTCCGGCTAAACTATTGGAATGGGGCGGCTTGACCAACTTCATGAACATTTGGCAACTGTCTACCTTCCGCTCAGCATTTGGTTCTGTTTTAAGCTGGACCATTATCTGGGCCTTGGCAGCTACTACCCTGCAAATCATCATTGGGATCTTTACTGCTATTATCTCTAATCAACCTTTTATCAAAGGGAAACGAATTTTTGGGGTTATTTTCCTCCTTCCTTGGGCAGTTCCAGCCTTCATTACAATCATGACCTTCTCCAACATGTTTAATGATTCCATTGGAGCAATCAATACCCAAGTTATCCCTGCCATTTCCAAGGTCATTCCCTTCTTAGACGGCGTCCTTATTCCTTGGAAGACGGATCCTTTCTGGAGCAAGGTAGCTCTCATTATGATGCAAGGTTGGCTAGGTTTCCCATATATTTATGTCCTTACTCTAGGTATCCTACAATCCATTCCAAATGACTTATATGAGGCAGCCTACATTGATGGGGCGAATAGCTGGCAAAAATTCACCAAGATTACTTTCCCAATGATTTTGGCAGTCGCTGCTCCAACCTTGATTAGTCAATACACCTTCAACTTCAATAACTTCTCCATTATCTACCTCTTCAATGAAGGAGGTCCCGGAAGTGTTGGGGGAGGTGCTGGTTCTACTGACATCTTGATTTCCTGGATTTACCGACTTACCACTGGTACTGCTCCGCAATATTCCATGGCGGCGGCTGTGACCCTTATTATCTCCATCATCGTCATCGGTATCTCCATGATTGCCTTCAAGAAACTACACGCTTTTGATATGGAGGATGTATAATGCAACGTTCCATCACCTTTAAAAGACGCCTCAATCAAGGGTTGACCTACCTTTACTTGGGCCTCCTATCATTGATTATTTTGTACCCTTTGGCTATCACCATCTCCTCAGCCTTCAAATCTGGGAACGTGGTTGCCTTTAAATTGGACAGCAACATTCAGCTTTCCTTAGATAACTTTAGCGGTCTCTTTACCGACACCCTCTTTGGAACTTGGTACACCAATACTTTAATCATTGCTGTCTTGACAATGTTGATTCAAACCTCTATTGTTGTATTAGCTGGTTATGCTTATAGCCGTTACAACTTTATTGCCCGTAAACAAAGTTTGGTCTTCTTCCTCATCATTCAAATGGTACCGACCATTGCAGCCCTCACAGCCTTCTTTGTTATGGCCTTGATGCTCAATGCTCTAAACCAAAGCTGGTTCCTCATCTTCCTCTATGTTGGTGGTGGCATCCCAATGAATGCTTGGTTGATGAAAGGCTACTTTGATACAGTCCCTATTTCTTTGGATGAGTCCGCCAAGATTTATGGTGCTGGACACTTCCGCCGTTTCTGGCAGATTGTCCTCCCCCTTGTTCGTCCTATGGTTGCAGTTCAAGCACTTTGGGCCTTTATGGGACCTTTTGGAGACTACATTCTCTCCAGTTTCCTTTTACGGGAAAAAGAATATTATACAGTGGCTGTTGGTCTCCGTACCTTCGTCAGCGATCCTAAGAATCTAAAAATCTCCTTCTTCGCTGCCGGGGCCGTGTTAACGGCGTTGCCAATCTGTATCCTCTTCTTCTTCCTACAAAAGAACTTTGTTTCTGGTTTAACTAGCGGTGGTGACAAGGGATAAGCTTGTCCCACCTTTTTCGCCACTTAGAAAGGACACAACCTTGCCCTACCCCTTTAGCTATTTCCAAAATCTTTTCCCTTTTCGCCGAGCCTTTGAGCAACGGAGACTCCTCAGCTGGCCTCAGCTGCTCTTTACCTGTATTTTCCTATTAGCTCTTACCTGTATTCCTGTCTGTTGGACAAGTTTGCAACGGACTTCCTATCCCTTGGAGCAGCTGGTCCCTCAAGCCTATCGTGTCTTTGACCAAGAACAGGTGGAGAAAATAGCTGCTACTGGAATCACGTTTAACCAGGGACGGGCTCAAATTTCTCAGAAAACCTCCTGGCAGGTTGGAGAAGATTGGATTGTCATTGGGGAAGAGGCTCCACAGAGTCCAGATTTTGTCTGGGAATTCCGGGAAGACGATGTACGATTGTTCCAATCCAATCAGGAGATTGCTCGCCTTTCTTATGATAAACTAGAAACCAAAGATTTAAGCAGCCCGAATACTTGGACACAGGCCCTAAATCAATCTTGGTTTGAGAGCAATCGCTTGGTCATCAGTCTTTTTGTCCTAGCACTTTCTTGGGGACTGCTTAGTCTAAACTTCTTACTGCTAACCTTAGGGAGTGCTGCACTCCTATACTTGGTCAGCAAATCGCGTTTTAACTCGCTTCAGGGCTTCAAAGAAGCCTTTCACATCATTCTCTATTCCCTAGGAATCCCAACGCTGGTGACCTGCTTACTAGGCTTACTTGGCCTAGATCTGGCCACCTCCGTTTTGGTTCAAAACAGTCTCTTCTTACTTACCCTCGCTTTGGTTTTTTACCAAACACAATTCCGTGATCATCAAGGAGAATAATTATGCGCGTCACCATTAAAGATGTTGCGGAACGGGCTGGGGTTTCCCCTTCAACCGTCACGCGCGTCATTCAGGATAAACCAACAATCAGTCAGGCGACCAAGGAACGGGTGCGCCGAATCATGAAAGAATTGGACTACCATCCCAACCTCAATGCCCGGAGCTTGGTTAGTAGTGAAACCAAGGTACTTGGCTTAGTCCTACCGGACGATTCAGATGCTTTCTACCAAAACTCCTTTTTCCCAACTGTCCTGCGGGGAATTAGCCAAATTAGTTCCGAATACCAATATGCCATCTTATTGTCTACAGGCAGAACGGAAACCGAGCGCCTAGAATCCATTTCCCAAATGGTTCGAGGGCGACGAGTTGATGGGTTGATCTTTCTGTATGCGAAGCCTCAAGATCCCTTGGTTCAATTCGTTCGCGAACAGCATTTTCCCTTCCTCATTTTAGGAAAATCGACAGATCCCTTTACTTCCCTGGTGGACAATGACAACCGACAAGCAGGGGCTGATGCCACTCACTTCCTTCTGAGCAAAGGCTACAAACGCATTGCCTTTTTAGCGGGAAGTATGGATTATTTTGTTAACCAAGATCGCTTTCAAGGTTATCAAGATGCTTTGGAAGAAAAGGGGGTGGAGATGGATAAGAAGCTCCTCTACTTCGCTAAAGATCTCCTCTTTCACGAGGGCTACCAGGTGATGGAAGATATGCTGGAAAAACAAATTCCCTTAGACGCCATCATTGTGACCGATAGCCTCTTGGCAGAAGGGGTGGCCAGCTATCTACAAGACCATCAGCTCCACCTTCCTTGCCTCAGCTTCACTTCTCTAGCTCCTACCTACGATGTGACAGCCTATATCGATATCCAAGCCTTGGAACTAGGTCAAGAGTGTGTGGAAACCCTGCTCCAAATTATTCAAGACCATAAAAAAGACCAACAAACAGCCTATCAAAAAATTGTTGACCACAACCTACTCGAAAAATAAGGTCAAACCAAAAATTTTTCACAAAGAAAATAGCATAGAATCACATAACAGAAACGTTGATTCTATGCTATTTTTATGTATTCTAATTGTAATACTCATTGGATTTCAAAATCTGACTTTGTCAAGCCTCTTTGATGAACTTTACTTCATCAGCTTTCCTCATCATTTTTTTGAAATCCCGCGAGTATTCTGATTTTGAAATTAGTTAAGTATAAGTAGTTGACTTGTCTCCCAGTCCCTGAACTTTACTCCTGCTTGTCAGGTCTGTAAATCAAATACCCGACAAGAATAGAGAGTCCCAAGGTCATGCTGAGGAAGGCTACTTGACTTCCAATTTGACCAGTCATCGAAATCGTCTCTCGAAGGGCAGAGACGGAGTAAGACATAGGTAACCAAGGATGAAGGGTCTCAAAAAAGGAATTAGAGAGTTGAATTGGGTAGGTTCCTGCGCTGGCTCCCAATTGTAGCAGTAATAGAATCAGGGCCAAGAAGGCTCCAACCTTATTGTCCAAGGTCACCAATGTCGTAACTAAGGCCATAAAGGCTGCACTGGTGAGTAAGATAACACCTAGCGTTGCCAATTCATGATTAGCCGTTAGGCCAATTAAGTGAATTCCGGCATAAACCAGCAGCCCCGCTACTAGAGCAATAATTCCATTCACTTCCAAGCGAGCTTTCAACCAAGACCAACGAGTGGAAGGTTGTCTACCAGAAGGGAGTGTTTGGAAAATGGTGTTGGTCGCAATAGCTGCAACGAAGAGAGCGACAGAAACCATGTAAGGGGCCATCCCAACTCCGTTTACCTCCACTTGATCCTGTTCCGTTTTCTCCAAAGCAATTGGTTCAGATAAGGTATTCGCATTGCTTTCTTCTACATTAGCCTTTTGTAGTTGTTGATTGGCATTGTCCAAGCCAGTTTGAAGACTAACCAAGCCATCAACTAGAGATGTCATCCCTGTTCCAAGTTGACCGCCCCCTTGAGCAAGTGTTTGAGAGCCATCTTGTAATTGACTAGCTCCTGAAGCCAACTGTCCGGCACCATC
Organism: Streptococcus sp. 121; assembly: GCF_016458205.1. Taxonomy (GTDB): domain Bacteria; phylum Bacillota; class Bacilli; order Lactobacillales; family Streptococcaceae; genus Streptococcus. The sequence goes on from NZ_JAEMED010000004.1 coordinate 58,494, forward strand.
TAGGAGAGCTCCAGAATTAGCATCCAATTGACTAGCGCCATCTTGCAATTTGGCAACACCTGACTGCAATTGACCGGAATTTTCATTCAAGGTACGAGCTCCTTGGGCCAATTCTGAAACACCGGAGGTATAGGCGGAAACTCCACCGACCAGACCATCCGCTCCCGTTTCAAGCTGTCCTTGTAGTTGGCCCAAACCGGCTGCTACAGCGGAAGAACCCTGTGCCAAGGTCTGTGTTGCAGCTTGTAATTGACCGAATTGGCCAATACCTGTCTGAAGTGTTTGAAGGTCTGTCATGGCTTGATCAACTAATGGAGCTAGGTCTTGCCCCAGAGCTGCACCATTTTGATCAAGTACAGCGGAGAGAGCTTGCACAGCTCCCAATAAAGCCTGTAATTGGCTCGTATCCGTTGTTGAAGTTGATCCACCAGCTGGCAAAGCGGCTAGAATTTCAGCCTGATCTGCCGCATCTAATTTTTGGAAGGCTGCTGTTGCCGACACAGCACCCGCAGCATCGATACTTGTTGACGTTCCAGACCCTCCTGCCGCAATCAAGGCCGACAGATCCGCTTCTAGTTGACTCAACCCTGCTTTAAGCCCAGCCGTCGGATCTTGTCCTTGACCTAATTTACTTTGAAGGTTGGTTAAAAGAGAAACAGCTTGGTTGATGGTCTCGGTCTGTTCTGGAGAAATGGTAATCCCAGCCAATTGGTCAGCTAATTGCCCCATTCCAGTGGCTACCTGGTTTGACCCGTCAACCAGAGCAGTCAGATCACCACCACGCGCCGCATCCTGAAGGGCCTGCACACCAGCTTGCAATTCCGCAGAAGCCGCATCCAATTGGTCAGCTCCAGCAGAAAGCTGAGCGACACCACCTGTATACTGATTCACACCCGTTGCTAGCTGACCAACACCACCAGCTAATTGACTGACCCCAGTTGTATATTGTCCCAAACCTGCGGCCAACTGATTAGCGCCATCTGAAAAAAGAAGGGTAGAGCTTGCCAAGCGTTGCAAACCAGCATTGAGTTGGTCTGTTCCGGCCTGGAGTTGTTTTCCTCCATCTGCCAACTGACCACTTCCAGCACTAGCCGTTCCCATTCCTGATTGGAGTTCTTTCATACTACTGAAGAGCGTAGAAGTATAGTTATTAATAATATTTTTTTGAACCGATTGCTTGAGCACACTCATTGCTGAATCACTCATTTTTCCTGCAACAAATCCATGTCCACTAGAGGTTTTATACTGGATTTTCATTTGCTGAGGGTCTGTAGTCATGATGGAAGCAGCCTTTTGGGAAAGATCCTCTGGCAGTTCCACGACCATGTAATAATCTCCATTTTCCAAGCCCTTATCAGCTACTTGTTGATCGACGACATGGAAATCTAGAGCTTTCCCCTTCTCCATATTTTCAATCATCTGATCCCCAATAGCTAAGGTTTTACCGTTCAGAACCGTTGATTGATCCTTATTGACAACCGCCACCGGCAGATCAGACAATTTTCCATAAGGATCCCACATGGAACTAAGAAAGATGACATTATATAAGAAAGGAATCAGAGAGACTCCTAACATCACAACAATAAATTTAGGTCGTTTAAAAATGGCTTTCCATTCTTTAAACATGACTCAACCTCCATTTTTGCACACAGTGTCTATTTTTGATATACTAGATTATACCACTTCAAATTTTAAATGCAAGGAAAGAAATCCATGGAAAGCAATAAAAGACAAAAAACAAAAAAGTTCCTAGAAAATGCGATGGTAAGGCTCCTTTCAGAACAACCCTTTGACCAAATTACGACGGTCAAACTGACCCAGGAAGCGGACATTAGCCGGTCTAGTTTCTATACCCACTATAAAGACAAATTCGATATGATTGACCATTATCAAGATCGTCTCTTCCATACCTTAGACTATATTTTTGATAAACACGTTGGGCATCTGGAGGCTACCATTACAGAAATATTTGATTTTCTTAAAAGAGAACCCCTTCTCGCTGCCCTTCTCTCAGAGAATGGAACACAAGAAATTCAACAATTCATCCGGAAACGTCTCCAAGTACTCTTAGAAAATGAATGGCAGGGCCGCTACAGTCGCAAACTTTTTCAAGATAAGGAAAAGAAATATGCAGCCATCTACCTTTCTAACGCCTTCCTAGGTGTTTACCAGCTTTGGATCGCCCAAGGGAAGAAGGAAAGCCCTCAAACCATGGCACGATTTTTAATGAAAATGTTGAAATTCAGTGGAATCGAGGAATAAGATCTCTATAAAAGGACTAGTAGCTACAACTACTAGTCCTTTTATAGTCTTCTACTCAAGAATGCCCATGTTTACGGGAATACTCGTCTGCTGCTCCTGCGATAGCCCCAAACACAAAGGGAATCGTAATCAGAGCTGCACCCACTACTAAGGGATTTACAACTCCACCTTCCAAGGCCTGTAAGTCGGTTTGATTTAGTTGTCTCTTCATGGGGAACTCCTATGGAATCATTGTATTAACAAGGCTACGACCAAAATCACGTCCCGTTTTGTAAATCATCGCCCATGTTTTGCCAATTGCACTACCTGCTTCGCTAATATAACCAGCTCCCCCAGTAATGGATTGCAAATCCACTACATCAATGACCTGACCACCAGCACAAGTCGGAACTGGTCCCAAAGGTCCGCTTGGGTATGGGTAAGGAAAACCTGGAACCAGAACCTTACCTGGACACCAGCTTTGACTACCTCCCTGGATAGTCGTTGTCTCTACCTGTTGAATCGTTGCCATCTTTTTATCCTCACTTTCTTTCTTTTTTGGGGCCCTCATCTTTTAATTCGAAAGAAAGAAAAAAAATTAACGATTCCGATACATACGATGGCTCAATTCTAAAAGGTCGGCAATCAACTCATCATGGTCTTGAATAAGATTGTAAAGACGATCTTGACTCAGAACACCGCATTTATAGTCAGCAGGCAATTCTTCCTGAAGCTGCCACCAGTCTTCGCTAGCATAATACTCTCGGAGTAGGATGTAGTCTTGGTAGACCTTCTGAAAAGCCTCTAACTCCTCGTTAAAGGCTTCAAAACGAGGAAGAAGACGTTCATAACGTTCCTCCATTTCCTGCAGCTGTGTGAGCTTTAAATCTTCCATAGACGACCTTTCTTATTTGAACTTTGTCTTGTAGTAGAGTTAGATCTGAAGAGAGACTTTTCTAAATTTAAAACAGGGTTAGTTTGTCACCTCTCACTTCATTATACCACCTCGCTGGCTTTTGATAGGTATAAAAAAGATAAGCGTCCGCACACCTATGGGTGACTCGAAGGCTTATCGTCTTCATTCAGTATATCCGATTCTAGCAGAACACACATACACTTAATGCTAACCTAAAAAACACCCCACCACCTCCAGAGAAAACCTGCTTCATGGGCGTTAGTCCACTTCCGCTTTCAGCATATATAATTTATCAGAGTAATCAAACTCCTAAAAACAGGAAATCTGTGGAACAAGTTCTCAAAAGAGGCAATACACTCCCTTCATTCTATTTTTAATAAAAGAAAAAGCCCGTAAAATCGGACTTTCTCCATCGTAAATCTAAAATTAAAGCATTTTGTTGTAGAATTCAACGACAAGAGCTTCGTTGATTTCTGGGTTGATTTCATCACGCTCTGGTAGACGAGTCAATGAACCTTCCAATTTTTCTGCATCGAAAGATACGAATGCTGGACGTCCAAGAGTTGATTCAACTGCTTCCAAGATTGCTGGAACTTTAGCTGATTTTTCACGAACTGAGATTACTTGACCAACTTCAACGCGGTAGCTTGGGATGTCAACACGTTTACCATCAACAAGGATGTGACCGTGGTTAACGAATTGACGAGCTTGACGACGAGTTGAAGCCAAACCTAGACGGTAAACAACGTTGTCCAAACGACGCTCCAGAAGAAGCATGAAGTTGAAACCAAGGATTCCGCCTTTGATTTTTGTAGCTTGTACGAACAAGTTACGGAATTGTTTTTCACCAACTCCGTACATGAAACGAAGTTTTTGTTTTTCAGCCAATTGCAAACCGTATTCTGAAAGTTTGCTGCGATTGTTTGGTCCGTGTTGTCCTGGTACGTAGTTACGACGTGCAAGCTCTTTACCAGTTCCTGATAGAGACAAGCCAAGACGACGAGATTTTTTCCATGCTGGTCCTGTATAACGTGACATATAAATGTCCTCCTCTAAAATAATGTTTGAGGAAATAGTCACTTGAAAAATCCTGATTCGTGCAGGAAACCTTCGCCCAAACAGCAAGGGTTACTTACTGGGACTTCCTGTTGACGAGCTTCATATTTTTCTGCTGCTATTTCACACGTCCTCTATTGTAGCATACCAAGTCTCCCCTGTAAAGTTTTTATTTTTTGAAAGAAAAGAAAAAGATAACTACGGCCGCTAAGCTAAAACATATCCAGGTCAAAGCGCTACTATAGACCGCCAGCGTTGAGAAAAAAAATGTACCGATAGGAAGAGACAGAGTGAAAAGAAGTCCAATAAAGTGATCACTTTGCGCCAAGGTCTCAGAAGGAAGATGCTCCATCATCAAGGCATCTAATTTGGGAGTGAGCTTACCCATGAGATAGGCCGCCCCGAATAGGAAGGGGAAACCAAGCCAAATCGCTAGCCCCAAAACATTCAATAATCCAACTACAATAAAAAGACTTGCATTAAATTGTAAAATAAAAGAAAACTCCTGTTTTGAAAAAAAGTCATGGGGTGTTAGACTCCCGATGATAGCCCCTAAAAGAAGAATTAACTCCATCACTAAAAGCGACTCTCCATAGGTTAAATTGAATAGAGTATGCTCCATGAAGTAAAAATGATAAATACTGCTAACAGAGCCACCTAGTGCGTTTAAAATCAATATAGACAGGAGTAGATAAGCAAAGTTACTTGTACTATGCTTTCTAAATATATCTTCCATTTGCTTATACATTTCCCCAAACTGTTGGAAAAGAGACTGCTTCTTACTATTAGAAATAACGGTTTGATGTGTTAGTTTTTCTTTATTTCTCCAAAGAAGAAGGGAAGAAAGAGCGAAACTCACAGCATTGATAAAGGCAACAAAGGTAAAATTATTATCAGAGAGTGTTAGTAAATAGATACCTAATCCTTGTCCAAGAATATTGGCCAGATAGGTCGAAAATTGAGCAAAGGAATATGCCTCAAATAAATCTTCTTTAGCAAGATTATATTGCATGATAGGCAAGCGAAGACCTGCAATGTAGTCGCTAATTAGATCACTCAAAAAATTGAGGATACAAACCACCGAAAAAACAAGAAAAGTTTTGTTCCCAATCATTACAGCAATCAAGGTAAAAAGACCCGCTTGAACCCAACCTAAATTAATCATCCATTTAGCTTTTTGTCGCGTCTCATCGGCCTTTACTCCAACCCAAAATGTAAAGATAGTCGGGACTATAGCAGTCATATTTGCGAGAAAGACAGCCCAATTGGCTTCAGGGAGTGTAGTTGCATAAATTACAAAAACCAAATTATACAAATACGAACCTATTGAGTTCAGTAGGCGTGATGCTGTAATCACACGGTAAAAGCTATGCCTAAAAACTAAATGCACGCGGTATCCTCCTTCCTAATTTCTGAATATTGATGAGCCACAAACAGATACTCTGACTGCAATTCCTCGTCACTTTTTGCCAAAATGCCACTACTAATAATCAATTCTCTAGCGGTATAAAGATAGGCGTCTTGCTTTGTGTAGGTATACAATTCTAGTAGCACTTGAGCTATGCCCAACATCCCATACAAAAAGCTTCCTGACTGAGCATATTCCATATTCAAAGTTTTTGACAATTGAATAATCTCATCATAATATTTCTCAAAATCAATATACATCAGACCTAAAATAATTCCAGCTGTTCCATTGAATAGATATGGTGATACGCTCACATCTGAGATCCTCACCCCTTTCAGATGATTATCCACGGTTACTAAATTATCCAACACCGACGTGATACACCTATCTATAACTACTTGATCGTAGTCTATTGATTTCAGATAAACGAGTAATCCCATAACACCATCCAAACCAAGTCTTTTTTCTTGAGTTAACACTGAGTAGAATCTTTTTTTATCCTGTAGGACTTCCTTGTAGTTTGAGAATCTTTCCTCCTGAAGTTGAACAAATTCTAAAAGGTCAAATCCTAGGTGAGATGTGTTGCATTCCGAAATATGAATCAGCTGTTTCGTATTTGAGCGTTTCAGGGCATAAATACGATTCTGAATTAAATACAAAGCTGTTTCTATATCTGGATTTTCACCTAGTAAATATTGAATCAATTCATCAATGTTCGTATGTATTTTTTTTGTAATAATAAATTGTTTACTTCAGGTAGTCGATCTCTTTCGTCCGTCAACTGCAATCTTCCTAATAAATAAAGTAGGGTATTACCAACCTTATAACAATCTGCTATCTTCCCATTAAGTCTGTTCCAATTCTTCAAAGACACATCTGAATAAATACCAGTATGAGGCTTTGTTCCATCAATATATGAATTTTCAAAATCAATAAAATGAACTTCCTTATGATTGTCGACAATGAAATTGCTTGGATGAATATCGTGTAGAATCACACCTTGTTTGTGAAAATGATAGACAGTTTGAATAATTTTGGTAAATATAGTGAGAAGTTGCTTACAATGATTCAAATTTTTATCTACGTTAGACGAAAAATAAGAAAAGAGATTTAGATTATCACAGAATGTTACAATATCCTCTCCGTCTATATATTCATAAATATAGTAATAGTTGAGCCACTCTTTCACTTTTTCAATTTTTCTAACTGAAGACCTAAAATTTTCAAGTATATTCCACTCATTCTCTTTCAACATTTTCTTCTGTATTTCTTCAAAAACATGGATGTAGGGTCTACTTTCCTTTATAACAACATTTTTTCCATTATCCATTCGTTTAGCTTTATATACGTTTCCACCATTACTCTGCTTTATTAAATTTTCTATTTCATAGGTATTACCTAAATAAGATGGTTTAAAAACTTGCTTTTCTTGTAAATCTTCAATCCAATTAGGTAATTCAAAATAGGTTCTTTGGAAATCCTGCCATATTTTTCCATCAGAACAGATTAAAGTCGGAAGACCATTTATGAGCTTGTCTTTATCAACCTTGATACAGCCGTACCGGTAAAACAAAATATTCGAATCATAATAATTCCGATCACTAAGTATATAAACACCTTCTATATTTGAAGGAAGGAGATCATAGAGTTCATTTAAAATCTCTATACAATGATTTCTGTTCTCAGGGTATATTGTAATTAATTTTCCAGATTCAGAAGGAGATTCCTCAGTCGATAAATTAAATAAAACATCTTCTTTATCTTTTATATATTTAAAGGAAATATCCCTATCTATTAGAAATGGAATAGTCCTTCTATAAATTTCCCTATAGTTTTCCCAAGTACCTGAAATATGGATTTTAAAGCCAAATTCTGGCAGAAGATACTTTGAACTATCGTAATAAGTAAACATTTTTATTCTCCATCCTCTAATACAAGAATATTCGGATATTTTTCTGGATGTTTTCGAATCTTCTCTACTTTTTTTCAATAAAGCGTTCAAACCTCGCTTCAAATGATGTTGTTTTGGAGTATTCCTTTGAATTAAATTCACAATACTTGGTAAAAGTAGGCTTCCTCATATTATTCTCCCTAACAAAATATTTCTTCTAAATTTAAAATTAGAGTAAAATGAACACTTTTAATTCAATCAAAGTGTTCATTTCCTTCTCTATTATTCTAATCAACCAATCTTACATCTATATGTAAGAACTAGAATTTGTGATTGAGCTTGTAATTTATTTGCATCACGAACAAATTGTGTCATCTGTTTTACCTCCTTTATGTATTAAAAAGATTATAAATTTTTATTCCAATATTTATAAAAATTGGAATATTTTCTTATCCCTTACTTGAGAAAAATAAAAAAAGAGCTAACCTACCTCCATTCTTAACAGAGATGTCAACTCTTTTTATTAGTATCTAAATAAAATATATTCAGACTCCTTAAACACGTCCTTGATCGCTAGCATATTCGTTTATCTAGAATGTTCTTGAGCACTCTCGGCCCTGTAAAACAATCCCCACTAGATTCCCTATTCATCCATAGGAACTATCGTGAATATCCCGAATTTAAATTAAATGAGTATAGCTTACCTAAATCAACGATTGTCATTTATTCAAATATCTCAAATGAAGTTTTCGAGAATTGAGGCATAATATTTTGCACTTTCACTACAATCTAAGATGTTTAAAATTTCAACAGCTTCTTCCATCTTCTTAAGACCTATAGCTTCATTTCCTTTTATCCTATCATGGGCCCCATCTGCAAATCTATATACAATTCGAAGATAAGTTTCATTTTCTTCAAAAAAATTTTTTCGAATCTGTTGATCAAAGTACGCTGCCTTAACTAATTGCTTAGAATCAATCGCTTTAAAAAGTCCATTTAAAAGTATGGTTTGGACATAGTTTCTATTTTTAGGCATAGCACCTAAGTAGTCCACTTTTTGCAACATCTCACGACAATATTGATAATACAGATCTAATGGTAGGAGAGGGGCTATGTCCGAAAATAAACGCAATTCAAACTCTCCCCAAATATCAATGAAAAACAAGTAATCATACAATACTTCAAGATCTAAATTGGTAACTTCAAATTCTGGATCTAATATAACAAAATGAGCTTTAATAACGAGAGCATTTAACAGGTATTTTTGATCTTCTTCCATTCGATAATTCAGAAGTTCTAATTCGTACAGAGTTTGCAATTGAGACATGTCTCTAGACTCTATTGCTTTCCATATTTTGTCTTGAAGTTCATTATAAGGGGTCTGTTTAAAGCCATTAACAAGAAAGGTAAATTCATCTAATTCTGTATGAATATTTTCAAGGGCAGTTAAAAGTTTTGATATAGTCAAATCAGATTCCCCTTTTTCAAATTTACTTAACATCGAATAGGAAAATTCCCCACCCGTAGCATCTTTTAAAGAAATCTTTCGACTTTGTCTTAGCTCCCTAAAAACTTCACCCATATAATTCATATTACATCTCCTTGATTGTTTCAGTAGGATCACATTATCACTATATATTTTTAAGTCAGAAATTGTCAAGAAGTATAATAGATTACGACTTAGGAGTCATGTATACTCTTTTATACTCATTGGATTTTGAAATCTGACTTTGTCAAGCCTCTTTGATGAACTTTAGTTCTATCTTCATCGGCTTTCCTCGTCATTTTTTTTGAAATCCCGCTAGTATTCTGATTTTGAAATCAGTTAAGTATTAGTTTGTCTTTTATTACTGTGTTAGCTCGTCTTGCCGTACTTCACTGAAACTTTCTTCAAAAGTTTTATCAGTAATCTCAAAATCTCCCTCAAGATTGAGCTGTCTACGACTCGCTGCCTTATACAAAAGTAAACGAAAAGACTATAAAAAACCATCGAACTGTGAGCAGAACGATGGTTGTGGATACTGGCTCTGCCTCACTCACTCAGATAGTTAATGAGTGTTTTTTCGGTGAGGATATCAGAGTAGGTGTATGACTCAACGTAGGTATTGGTAATTTCGCCAGGTAGACTTCCGACATTGTTGTATTCAACAATGAAGAGGGATGGATAAACCTCAATAAGACGACCAATCTTGGTTTTTTGGCGTTTGCGGCCGTGTTCCAAGGTCATTTCAACCATCTTACCTTCATGGTTTTTTATGTCTTCTTTAATTTTTTTCATTTTAGCAACGTCTGTAAATGCATCACTCATGGTTATTCCTCTCTTTTGGATATGCTTGAAAACTTAAAATATTCTTTTTGGAATAGGAGTTCGACGGTCCCACGCGCCCCGCTCCGGTTTTTCTCTATAATGACCTCAATCTTGTTGTTTGGCTCTGTATCTTCCTCACCTTCACTGCGGTAATAGTCATCACGATAGAGGAAGGCTACGATATCCGCATCCTGCTCAATGGATCCAGATTCACGAATATCCGAAAGAACCGGGCGTTTATCTTGACGTTGTTCAAGTCCCCGTGATAGCTGACTGAGAGCCAAGACTGGCACCTTTAGCTCTTTGGCTAGAATTTTTAGTTGGCGGGAAATTTCCGATACTTCTTGTTGTCGGTTTTCTCGACCAGTTCCTGTAATCAACTGCAAATAGTCGATTAAGATGAGCCCTAAGTTCCCTGTTTCTTTAGCTAGTTTTCGGGCACGTGATCGAATTTCAGTAATCCTGATACCTGCAGTATCATCAATATAGATTGGGGCGGATGCCAGGTTGGCTTGGGCAATGGTAACTTTACGCCATTCCTCATCCGTCAATTGTCCTGTCTTAATAGCATGGTTATGAATGAGTCCTTCTGATGAAAGCATTCGATCAACCATACTTTCAGCTCCCATCTCTAGCGAGAAGATGGCAACCGTCATTCCCGTTTTGCTACCAATATTTTGAGCAATGTTCAGTGCAAAAGCAGTTTTTCCGACCCCTGGTCGAGCACCGAGGATGATCAGTTGATCTTCATGAAATCCAGTGGTCATCTTATCTAACTCGATAAATCCAGTTGGAACCCCTGTAACATCAGATGTTTGCTGAGACCGGGCTTCCAGACTCTCAAAATTTATATTGAGAATATCCTTGATGTTCCGAAATCCACTCTTATTACTATTTTCATTTAAATCAATCAGGTTTTTTTCGGCAACTGCAATCAGTTCATCTGTTCCCGCAGATCCCTCATAAGCCTGGTTGATACTTTCTGTTAAACGAGCAATAAAACGACGGCGCATGGCCATGTCGGCCACAATTTTAGCATAGTATTCTGCATTTGAGCTAGTCGGAACTGCGTTAACAACCTCAACTAAATAGGAAAAACCGCCGATATTTTCCAGATCTCCTTGGGCCTCCAAAATGGCTCTCATGGTGGTCGCGTCAATGACATCTCCCTGATCATTCAAGTCAATCATGGCCTGAAAAATGAGGCGATTCGCATATTTAAAAAAGTCAGCTGGTTCAATGTACTCACGGACATAAACCAGCTTACTTTCATCCAAAAAAATAGCCCCTAGAACAGATTGCTCTGCTAAAATATCTTGCGGTTGAGTACGCAATTCTTCCAGATTGGCCATTTCTCCTCCTTACATCCTTGAATTAAGCCTCTTGGATATAGACTTTGATTTCACCAGTCACATCCTGATAGAGTTTCACTGGAACCTCGACGGATCCGATGGATCGAAGCTGATGATCTAGGTGGATATTTCGTTTTTCAACTTTAATTCCAAATTGTTTCTGTAATTCCTCTGCAATTTTCTTGCTGGTAATGGAACCAAAGGTCCGACCATCTGGTCCCACTTTCTCTGTAAAGCGAACAACTGTTTCTTCTTTCGCCAGTTGAGCCTTAATGCTTTCTGCCTCTGCAACCATTTCTGCATGAGCTTTTTCTTGTGATTTTTGCTTACCGCGGAGTTCCCCAATTGCCTGAGCAGTAGCCTCTTTGGCTAGATGTTTCTTGATGAGGAAGTTTTGTGCGTAACCTGTCGGAACTTCCTTGATTTCACCTTTTTTTCCCTTACCTTTTACATCTTCTAAGAAAATAACTTTCATCTATCCGTCTCCTTTTCTTGCGTTTCATTTATAATAACATCTTTTAGCCGAGTCGTCACCATGGAGAGGTCTACACCTCGCAGTTGGGCTGCCGCCAGGTTAAAGTGACCTCCACCGCCCATCTCCTCCATAATTCTCTGTACGTTGATTCGACTGCGACTACGCGCTGAAATCCCAATGGTATCAGGGTCCAGCTGACTCATGACAAAGGCTGCCTCTATACCAGACATGCTTAGGATTGTGTCCGCAGCTTTGCTAAGTTCAATTGTGGAGTGATAGATATTTTCTGGGGCTACTGCCAAAACAATCGCAGGACTCAATCGTTGGCCTTGGAGAATCAATTCATTGACACGTCGATATTCCTCAAAGTCTGTGGCCATAATTTCCTTAATGAAAGTGCTATCACTGCCTCTGCTTCGCAAATAGCTAGCCACATCAAAAGTCCGGTTGGTTACCTGAACCGAAAAATTCTTGGTATCCAACATGATGCCGGCCATTAAAATGCTAGCTTGAATTTTACTGAGACGATTTGACTTGGCGTTTTGGAACTGAATAAGTTCGGTCACTAATTCACAAGCGCTGCTAGCCCCACTTTCAATGTAAGTGATAACCACATTTTCAGGGAAGTTTTCATCACGTCGGTGATGGTCAATAACAATTGTCTGGCTAAATTGTTCGTAGAATTCTTTCGAGAGAGTCAAGTTAATTTTAGAGTGGTCCACCATAATTAACAGAGATTGACGAGTCACACGTGGCATGGCTTCCTCTAAGGTCAGCAACTTAGTCTTCTCTTCGGCTTGCAAGCTTTTGATGGCACGCTCGATATCTGGGGCTAACTCAGTTGGATTATAGACAGCATAAGCCTGCTCACTTTGAATCTCTGCAAATTTCTGCATTCCAACGGAAGCCCCTAGTGCGTCTAAGTCTAGATTGCGGTGACCAACGATAAAGACCTGGTCTGCAGAGCGAATCTTGTCTGAGATGGCTGTCATCATGGCCCGGGTACGAGTACGAGTCCTTTTTACGGCTGAGACACTACCTCCTCCGAAGTAGATCGGATTTTTACCTTCCCTGTTTTCACGTACTACGGCCTGGTCTCCACCACGAACTAGGGCTAAGTTCAAATTCTCGAGGGCTGTTTTTCCAATAGAAGCATGATCTCCATCACCATAGGCAAACCCCATACTAAGGGTAAGCGGGAGATTCTTCTCCTTTGCTTCGCTTCGAAACACATCAATAATCGCGAACTTGTCTTTCATTAGTTGGTCTAGAACCGTATAATCGGTAAATAAGTAGTAACGATCAGCATCAACTCGACGATAGAACATCTTATAATCATCCGCAAATCGGGAGACAAAATCAGCAATAAAACTGTTGACACTGCTGACCTCCGAGTCGGATAAGCCATCTCTAAAATCATCATAATTATCCAGAGAGATAGCCCCGATAACTGGTCGTGTAGTTGCTAATTCCTCCGCCGCATTGTACTCACTACTTGCATCAAAAAAGTAAACCATATGACCGCTTTGATCCAAATGAACCGCATAGGTTCTCTCTCCAATTGCAACGTAATGACTGCCTTCTCCTTGAGAAGACTCCAAAACTGACTGGATTGTCTGCATATCCAGCACACCATCTTCACCGGCAAAAATAAGCTCAGCGTAGGGATTATACCAGTCAATTTGACCGGTTTCCTCGTTCAGTTTCATAATCCCAATTGGAATCTTGTTAATGAGATTGGCCAAGCTGTTTTCAACTCGATCTTCTAGTTGTTTCTGTTGTTCTTCTTCCACCTGACTGACAATTACTTCTTGATCTAATAGGAGTAACAAGACAAGAGCGCCCATCAATATTATGGTAATCGCAATGGGGATACCATTCATGGAATGTTGCCAAACCACAGAAAGAATACCCAAAAAGATAATGCCAATCATAAAATAATGGAAGGGAGATAGGGGAAATCTTTTCATCTTAAACCTCTTCCTGTTATTTTACCATAAAGGCCCAGTTACACCAACAACTCACTGTAAAAAGCAAGGATTTGAGAAAGGCTATTTGGCTAGCATTAACCTATTATAATGTTAAAGGTCCAACTGTTTTTGTCAAGTTTTATTAACAAAGAATCATCACCTCCTAGTCTTAAATAAGAAATATACGACTTAGCCACGTTAGAATGGCTATATGCGGGTGGATTTACTGGATGTGTAAAGTGTCATCGATCAGTAAATGTATTGTAAATATAGCGTCAATTAATCTTTACACATAAGAAACCCAGCTGAATTCAGCCGGGTTTCTTCTATAATTTTATTTCTTTACCTGTTCTTGACGTTTGGAAATACTGCGAGATTTTCCCTCTAAATAAACCATTAGGATCGAAATATCTGCTGGATTGACACCGGAGATTCGACTGGCTTGACCAATCGTTTCTGGATTAATCTGTTTGAATTTTTGCCGAGCTTCTGTAGCAATGGAATCAATGTCATCCCAGTCAATATCCGCTGGAATATGTTTTTCTTCCATTCGTTTCATCTTGTCAACTTGGTCAAGTGCTTTTTGAATATACCCTTCGTATTTGATTTCAGTTTCCAATAATTCTTTAACCTTATCATCGATTTCCATTGGAGCAGGTCCAATGAAATTAACTAAGTCATCATAGCTTACTTCAGGCCTGCGAAGGAATTCTTTTGCTGTTAGGGCATCCGCTAACGGTTTGAAGCCAAGTTCTGTGACTTGTTTATTCGTTTCTGCGGTAGGTTTTAGTTTATGAGACTCCAACCGTTCCATTTCGGTTTGGAAACGAGTCTTTTTCATTTGGAAATCTTCCCACCGTTCATCATCAACCAAGCCAATAGAACGACCAATCTCAGTTAAGCGCATATCCGCATTATCATGACGTAGAATCAAACGGTACTCTGCACGACTGGTCAAAAGACGATAGGGTTCCAAGGTTCCTTTGGTTACCAAATCATCAATCATAACACCAATATAGCCGTCACTTCGTTTAAGGATTAGTTCTGGTTTTCCCAATACTTTTAAAGCTGCATTGATACCAGCCATAATTCCTTGACCAGCTGCTTCTTCGTATCCCGATGTCCCATTTGTTTGACCGGCTGTAAAGAGACCTGAAATTTTCTTCGTTTCAAGGGTAGCTCGTAATTGATGTGGGAGAATCATATCGTATTCAATCGCATAGCCTGTCCGCATCATCTCTGCTTTTTCTAACCCCTTGATGGAGTGTACGAGTTCCCGTTGAACATCTTCTGGGAGGCTTGTTGACAATCCCTGAATGTAGACTTCTTCCGTATCTCGTCCTTCAGGCTCCAAGAAAAGCTGGTGTCTTTCTTTATCTGCGAAGCGGACAATCTTATCTTCAATAGATGGACAGTAACGTGGTCCTACTCCCTCAACAACTCCTGTAAACATTGGAGCACGGTGTAAATTATCTTGAATAATTTGATGACTCTCGTTATTCGTATACGTTAACCAGCAAGGAACTTGATCCTTTAAATAGTCCTCATCCTTAGAACGGTAGGAGAAATGATTCGGAACATCATCACCAGGTTGAATTTCTGTTTCACTATAGTCAATCGAAGATGCCTTGACTCGAGGAGGAGTTCCCGTTTTAAAACGACCAATTTCAAATCCTAACTCTTTGAGGTTATCAGCTAGCTTGACAGAGGCAATGCTATGGTTAGGACCTGAAGAATATTTCAAATCTCCGATAATGATTTCTCCACGTAAGGCTGTACCGGTCGTAACAATAACTGTTTTAGCACCAAACTCTTGATTGGTTGCGGTGCGAATCCCAATTACCTTTTTATCTTCAACCAAGATTTCATCAACCATGGTTTGGCGAAGTGTCAAGTTTTCTTGATTTTCAACAGTTTTCCTCATCTCCTTAGCATACAATTCCTTGTCTGCTTGGGCACGCAAAGCTCGGACAGCTGGACCTTTACCTGTATTCAACATTTTCATTTGAATATACGTTTTATCGATATTCTTAGCCATTTCGCCACCAAGAGCATCTACTTCACGAACCACAATCCCTTTAGCCGATCCCCCGATTGAAGGATTACAAGGCATAAAAGCCAACATTTCTATATTAATAGTTGCCAAAAGAGTTTTACATCCCATCCGGGCAGCGGCAAGGGAAGCTTCTACTCCTGCATGGCCAGCACCAATGACGATTACATCATAGGTTTCCGCAAACTGTCTTGTCATTCTTTCTTCCTTTCACAAAAAAAGGTCAAGGCTTCATTTGATTGCAGGCAAAAAAACCTGCAAATCCCATGAGCTTTGACCATCATTGTATTTGCTTTTTAGTATTGTAGCATATTTGGATAACTTGTCAATTTATATGTACTGACGTACTTGATCATTCATATAAGCTTGGTCAATCAGACCACCACCTAAGCACTCATCTCCGTTATAAAATACGACTGCTTGACCTGGTGTAATAGCCCGTTGTTCTTCTGCAAAGTTGACAGTCGCCTTGTCACCATTTACAGAAACTGTCACCTCAGCATCTGGCTGCCTATAACGAAACTTAGCGGTACACTTCATTTCAAAAGTTTTTGGCATTTTATGTGTAAAGCTAACTTGACTAGCTGTCAATTTCGTTGACATGAGGTTTTCGTGGTGGAAACCTTGACCTACATATAAAATATTCTGTTCTAAGTCTTTTCCAACCACAAACCACGGTTGATTATCGCCACCTTCTTGACCACCAATTCCGAGTCCTCCTCGTTGACCAATGGTGTAATACATAAGTCCAGCATGTTCCCCCATGTCACGACCTTCCATGGTCATCATCCGACCTGGTGTTGCTGGTAGGTAGTTACTGAGAAATTCCTTAAAATTCTTTTCTCCGATAAAACAGATTCCTGTTGAATCCTTTTTCTTAGCAGTTGCTAAGCCAGCTTCTTCAGCAATTTTACGGACTTCAGCTTTTTCCAAGTGACCCAATGGAAACAGTGTCTTCTGAAGTTGTTCTTGCAATAACTGACTAAGAAAATAGGTTTGATCTTTATTTTGATCTTTCCCCCGAAGCATCCGGACTTGACCGTTTTCATCACGTTCTACTTGGGCATAGTGGCCAGTTGCTACATAGTCAGCTCCTAGTTCCATCGCATAGTCAAGAAAGGCCTTAAATTTAATTTCCTTGTTACACATAACATCTGGATTCGGAGTTCGACCAGCTCTATACTCTGCTAGAAAATATTCAAAGACCCGATCCCAGTACTCTTTCTCAAAATTGACTGAGTAGTAAGGAATTCCAATTTGATCTGCTACTGCAGCAACATCTTTGTAATCTTCTGTTGCCGTACAAAAACCATTTTCATCAGTGTCATCCCAGTTTTTCATAAAGATGCCAACGACGTCATAGCCTTGTTCTTTTAACAAGAGGGCTGTTACGGAGGAGTCAACCCCTCCACTCATTCCCACAACAACTCGTGTTTTTGAAGGAACACTCATAGTTTTCTCCCATCTTTCGTTTGTCACGTTTCCGTGCGCGCTTTCAACGATTTGAAGGTCGTTTTGAGCAAGGCTTATTATAACACGAAACAAAAAAATCCTCCACTGAATAATTTTTGTGTTCAGTGGAGGTAACACAGGGCTATTAATACCATCCGTTGGCTAACCAAAATTGATGGGCTTGTACCCAAGAACCATAGCGATTTTTTACATACTCATCTGCTACCCGCTCCTGGTTTTCTGGAGAAAGGTCTCCATTTAAATAGGAAAGGGTTAGTTGGTAACGACCATAGTAAATTCCATTTTGTGCGGTATAGCTCCCACTAGATTCTTTTTGAGCGATCCACTCCTTGGCTGCTTGCTCATCACTTGACAAGCTTGATGCAGTTGCTGTGGATTGTTCTTGAACTGGTGCTGGTGTTTCTGGCTCAGATGCTACAACCGGATCTGATTCAGAACTTGATGGATCATTCTCAACTTTCGGTGTTTGTGATGCTGATGAAGTAACAGCTGCTGAATCTTCTGGACTCTTGACAGTTTCATTGATAACTTCTTGCTGAATTTCTGATATCTCTTGGCTTTGAACAACTGCTTGAGAAGTGTTTCCTTGTTCAGAACTTGCTTCTAGCACGACAGCATCTTGCGGTTGATTGACAGTTGTTTCTTCTGATACAATTTGCTCGCTTGTAGCATTCGGAGTCCCTGTTGTTAACTCCAATACTTGACCAATGTGAATCACATTCGGATTTTTAATATTATTTAGCTTTACAATATTGTCAACAGTTGTTTGTCTTTCTGCTGCAATTTTTGATAAGGTATCTCCAGATTTTACAGTATAGGAATCAGCCGACGCAGCACTTGCAGAAGCGGCTACGAGAAGAGTTGCCAAACCTGTTAGTAGATAATAATTCTTTCGTTTCATGTAAAGTTCCTTTCTTATATGACCTTATTCTATCCCAGTAATATTACGGAAAGATAGCAATATTCGGAGTAGTTTTACAGTTCTGTGAAGGAGATTGGTTAGGTTCTTTACATTCCTAGTCATTTTCCTTATGGTATACTTATTGTAAAGGAGAATTTATGTTTTTATTTTTTGATTTAGATGGAACTTTAGTTGATAGTGGTCCAGGAATTAAAGCGGCCTTTCGATATGCTTTCACAACTCTGAATCTTCCTGTTCCTCAGGATTCAGAGTTAGACACCCTAATTGGACCACCTCTCGAACGATCCTTTGCCTTCTATCTTCCTGAAGATAAAGTAGAAGAAGCTATTGGCCTATTTCGAAGTTACTATAAAGAAAAGGGAGTTTACCAGGCCACCCCATACCCTGGGATAAAGAAAGCTCTCCAGGCTTTAAAGGAGCAAGGACACTATTTAGCGATTACCACTAGTAAAAATCAACCTATGGCCCAAGTTATGGTCCAACATTTTAGATTCCAATCTTATTTTCAGGAAATTTTTGGAGCACTTCCAGATTCCCACGATAAAATCGATGTCCTCAAACGAGGCTTAGAAGTCGCAGAATCCCCTAAAGAACAAAGTTTTATCATTGGAGATACCCTCTTTGATATGGCAGCTGGCCGTGATTTAGAAATTGGTAGCATCGGAGTTGAATGGGGCTATGGTACCTCCGATTCACTAACCGAAAACGGTGCACAAGTTTTACTAACTAAAACACAAGACTTAGCCTCATTTTTTAAATAATACTCATAACAGTTCAAAATCTGAAAAGACTGGGAGTGGGAAAGAACTCCGTTGATTAGGTACTTTTTGGAGGTCAAAGAGTCAAGAAATGACTTCTTGAGTTTCTGGATAAGAGAACACGAACTGTTCTCTATAAAAGGCGAACAGTTGTTATTTGCTTCGCTCTCCTATCTATTAACTCAAACAGCCTTTTAGCTGTTTAAGCGAATCAACCACTGCGTCAAAGAGTTTTTGCTAAATAAAAGTTCGAGACTGATACTTTTTGCCCAGCCTCAGTTATATCCCATTAATACTTAACTAATTTCAAAATCTGAATACTCGCAGAATTTCAAAAAAATGACGAGGAAACTGATGATAACATTCATCAAAGAGGCTTGACAAAGTCAGATTTTGAAATCCAATGAGTATAAGCAAGCGTAGCTAGCCATCAATCCAACAAAGATTGGAGAAGAGGATGAACGCAATCAGATTTTAAAATGGTCATAAGTATAATCGAGTAGGGACTAATGGATAGTCCCTCTCACACCACCGTGCGTGCCGTTCGGCACACGGCGGTTCAATTAGCTTTTAACGCATGTCGTTTTAAGTAGTAATCGAGACAGCTGACCAGTCCTCGTTTGGCGAGGACTGGTTTTGATATTGCTCTCTTTAATACTGACTTTTGTGCTACTAGTTGATAGTGGTCACCCCA
>NZ_JAEMED010000040.1 GCF_016458205.1 Streptococcus sp. 121
AATGCTCATTACCGTGCTACAGGCTACCATCCACTCTATGCTTTTGAAAGTCAAACGGGCTATTGTTTCAATGCTCAGTTGCGTCCTGGAAATCACTATTGTTCCCATGGAGCAGTGGATTTTCTTCAACCTATTTTAAAAGGTTTTAAACAGTTACTTTTCCGTATGGACAGCGGTTTTGCCTCTCCACAAATCTACACGTCTATTGAAGAGAGTGGAGAGAGCTATCTCATCAAGCTTAAAAGAAACTCTATTCTTAGTCGTTTAGGGGATTTAAGTTTACCTGGTTCTGAAAATGAGGATATGACCATTTTACCTCATTCTTCCTATTCCGATACTGTTTATCAAGCAAATTCTTGGGATCACGCCCGCCGTGTCTGCCAATTTTCAGAAAGAAAGGATGGGGAACTCTTCTATGAAGTTACTTC
Source organism: Streptococcus sp. 121 (assembly GCF_016458205.1). Lineage (GTDB taxonomy): Bacteria > Bacillota > Bacilli > Lactobacillales > Streptococcaceae > Streptococcus. The sequence continues at coordinate 429 of NZ_JAEMED010000040.1, forward strand.
TCTTGTGACCAATCTAGCTGATGGTGCTAGCGAAGAATGTTTTCAACTTTACCGAAAACGAGGACAGTCTGAAAATTTCATAAAAGAGATGAAGTCTGGATTTTTTGGGGATAAGACAGATAGTTCAACTCTAATCAAGAATGAAGTTCGTATGATGATTTCTTGCTTGGCCTATAATCTTTCCTTATTTATGAAGCATCTAGCTAGTGGGTCTGTGAAAAATTTGACGATGAAACGTTTTCGGAAACTGTTTGTGAAGATAGCTGGAAAATGCGTCAAAAGTGCTAGAAAACAAATTCTAAAACTGTCTAATCTCTATTCTCTGAAGGATGAGTTTCAGGCTCTCTTTGAGCGAATTTCTAGACTAGATTTCTCACTCCCCGTTCTCTATGCAGTAAGGGATACCAGTCCTCCTTTGTTAGGAAATTAGGATACCGAATCAAATAGAATACATTTTTAAAAATCGAGAGTCGCACCAAGGGCGGAGTCTACCCTTTTTTAGGGTGGTAAGGTAGCAGACCCATATTTATTTATAGAAAAGCTTGATCGTTCATAAAAATCATCAGAACTGCAATTGTTTATTGCTTGTTTCTGATGATTTTTTTGATAGTTACGCAAAGATATTCAGGGTATGAAGAATTCGGGTTTTATACTTTATTTGGTGTGGGATGATAGCGTTGAATCAATGGAAGAGCTGCATATAGAGAGCAGTTCTTCTTTTTTTGTTGATGTTGCGGATGAGGATATTTTCAGGATAGAATTCGAATAAACTTGTAGAGAGGTGACCATAAGGCAGTTTAAATAGTTTTTGATGAGCCAAAGAACATTTGTAAAAAATATGTGTTTTGATTAACGAATGTTTGAAACAAGTGTATAATGTAATTAAAGATAAAGGAAGGAAAAAGGCCGATGACCACGAGGCGGGAAATTGAAAAGCTTGCAAAAAAAGCAGGCTTCTCTCCAACCGATAAAGGTAAAGGATCTCACACCTTGTGGCAACACCCTGATGGTAGGACATTGCTTATCAGCAATCCCAAGCAAAAAGATTATAAAGCTGGCACGCTTTCCAAAATGCTTAGTGTCCTGAAGCAAGGCGAAAATGGGGAATGATTCTTTTTGCCATGGATTGGTTATCGGCTTATGTAAAATGATTATGAAATACACTTATCTAGCACTATTTGAAGAAGATATAGAACAAGGTGGATACTCCATCAGCTTCCCAGACTTCCCAGGGGCTATCAGTGAAGCAAGCAACTTGAAGGAGGCGCAATACAACGCCCGTGAAGTGCTTGAAATCTTTACCATTATGTTTGAAGATGAAGAACGGGACTTTCCGAACCCATCTAGTTTCAAAGCGCTCGCTAGCAAGTTAGTGCGTGATGGCGATATAATCCAAGCTATTACAGTCGATACCGAGTTGGTTCGTGAGCGGGAACTTTCTAAAAAAGAAGACAAGTTAGATTATGAAAGAGGTATCCAAGCCTTAGAGGATTTTGAAATGAATCCGGTTACCTACTCGATAGATGACATTGTAGAGGAGTTTGAAAAGAACCTATAGGCTTGGCAATTATCGGATTATCTGTGATATTCGAGATAATGAAATGATTGTACTAGCTGTTGAAGTTGGTCATAGGAAAGAAATTTATACATAATTTTGAGGAATCATGATTAACACGGTTTTTTTGCCGATTCTAAAACAAAACAACACGATTGCCAATTTTGGTGGTCGTGTTGTTTTGTTCATTTTTAACGATCTATAAAAATCCCTTGGCGAAAACATAGTTGGGCTTGTGTTTCCCTTGTTTATGAATGGGAAGTATGGGCTTATAAGATCCTCTCTTAGCTATCTGAAGCCAACTGCTTGATGATAAGGCGGTTGGCGTTCTTGCCAATAAAGTCCGTGTTTTTCAACGAGTTTTTGAACCTCCTTTTTGTGACCGTAGAAGGAGAGGTAGAGGCGATAGGAGGCATCGAATTGGATGGTGATAGAATTGTTTGTAATCCAATCGGTAAATATCCCTTTGAACATTAGTTTGAAGAAAGTGGAAAAATTTTCTTTTCGAAGGGTGAATACTTCTATTCTCCAATCTTGTATAGTTTCTTCGTATTTTTCATATTCATATAATTGTTGGAATAGTGACTTTTCTTGAGGGGAGAAGTAATGAGTAGGGACATCTAGTTCTGAAATTTTGTTAAGTGATAGGCCGTTGAAGACTAGTTTGGTTATCTGAAATAGCTCTAAGAAATCTAAAACTAGCTGAAGATATTTTTGTTCTGTGGCTTGATACTCTTCCCAATCCAGTCCGTTTTCGATTTCGTCAAAATTACTCCATTCGGTATAGGTGCGATTTAGAGGGTTATCTTTGGAAATACGCAGGTCATGGTGATAATCGCCTGATGGGTTCATTTGACCATTGCCCCAGGTATAGGTATAAGGCGCTATATCTTCTTCTTCCATTTGATAAGGAGAGGTGGAGAATTCTTGATAGTAAAGGTTATTCTCACGAATTATCTCCTTACATTGCTCGAGTTTTTCTTCCTCCATACTTTGAACATACATGTAGTAATCATAGCCAAAGTGAATTTGAAGACGAGGACTGTAAAGACGGCACCATAATACTTCGCGTAGATTGAATCGAGCAACCTCAAAGATTTCTTTTCCAGTCAGTAACAATCCGTTATCAATTTGGTGAAATAGTTGGTACTGGTCGTAGTTCAGTCGATTTTCCTTTTTTTGAGATTGAATACTAGAACGTTTTTCCAATTCCCTTACTTCAAGGCTATCAATGTTAAATAATTGCAGAATCTTGTTGATTGTTTGAATATATCGATTTTCAACTCTCAGGTATTCTTCTAAGGTTAATACTTTCCCATAGAAGGTATCCCCAATATCCGATATAGCAGTCCAATCCTCAATGTAGTTGAGGTTGCTTTTGTCGTATTTGTGAATGGAAAGTGCTGGCATATAAGGTACTTTCGTAGTTATGTGAAGTCGACCGCCTCATGATAAGGTGGTTGGCGTTCCTGCCAATAGAGTCCGTGTTTTTCGACTAACTCCTGCACTTCCTTTTTGTGACCGTAGAAGGAGAGGAAGAGGCGGTAGGAGGAGTCGAATTGGATGGAGATGTGGCTTGTACTTATCCAAGTATTGAATCTACCTTTGAAAATTAATTGGAATAGAGTTGAAAAATCTTCTTTTTGAACAATAAATGATTCAACGGTCCAATCATCTACATTTTTGTCATATTCCTGTAATTTGTGGAATAATACTTCTTCCTGAGAAGTGAAGTACTGGGCAGGCACTCCGAGTTCTTGAATGGTGGTGAATCCTAGACCTCCATTGACGGCTAGTTGATTTACCTGGAAGTACTCCAAAAAGTCTAAAACTAGCTGGAGGTATTTTTGTTCCACAGTTTGGTACCCTCCCCAATCCAGCCCATTTTCGATTTCGTCAAAATGACTCCATTCGGTATAGGTACGATTCAAGGGATTATCTTTAGAAATACGAAGGTCATGATGATAGTCACCTGGTGGATTTATCTGACCATCGCCCCAACTAAAAGATAAAGCATCTACACCATCTTTATCTAAATGGTAGGGGGCAATGGAAAACTCCTGCCAGTAGAGGCCTTCTCTATTAATTATTTTTTGAAATTCTTTAAAGTGTGCTTTACTGGAACTTTCAATATACATGTAGTAATCATAACCAAAGTGAATATTTATGTCATCTCCAACAATTCTGCACCCCAAAGTATCTCGTAAATTGAATCGAATTACCTCAGATATCTCAGTCCGATTTAATAGAGTTCCATCATCTATACGTTGATAGAGAAGATACTGATCTGGTGTCAGAGCAGCTTCTTTCCTTGTTCTTTCACGACTGTCAGATTTACGACAATAGAAAACAGATAAGGTGTTTACTTGAAGTAAATCTAGTATGTTTTGAATAGTCTGGACATACTGGGTTTCTACCTGGAGGTAGTCTTCAAACGATAGTAGTTTTCCATGAAACGTTGACCAATTTCATAAAAACTGGTCCAATCTTCAAGATAGTTTGGATTGCTTTTATCGTATTTGTGAATGGAAAGTGCGGGCATATTGTTACTTCCTGTATTTAATGAATTTGGATTAGATGGTAATGGGATTTGTATTCATTCAGATAACAAATCTAGTTTATTTAGGTGAAGTAAACGGCTTCGTGATAAGGTGGTTGGCGTTCTTGCCAATAGAGTCCGTGCTTCTCGACTAACTCCTGCACTTCCTTTTTGTGGCCGTAGAAGGAGAGGTAGAGGCGGAAGGAGGCATCGAATTGGATAGTAATCGAATCATCTGTAATCCAATTAGTAAATATACGTTTGAACATTAGTTTGAATAGGGTAGAAAAGTCTTCTTTTCGGACGATGAATGGTTTTATAGTCCAATCCTCTATAGTTTCTTCATATTTATACATTTGTTGGAATAGTGCTTTTTCTTGAGGGGAGAAGTACTGTTCAGAGATACCGAATCCCTGAATGTTGTTAAGGTGTAGACCGTTGATGGCAAACTCACTTACTTGGAACTTATCCAGGAAGTCCAAAACCAGATGGAGGTATTTTTGTTCCACTGTTTGGTACTCTGCCCGATCCAGCCCATTTTCGATTTCGTCAAAATGACTCCATTCAGTATAGGTACGATTCAAAGGGTCATCTTTGGAGATACGAAGGTCATGATGGTAATCACCTGGTGGATTGGTTTGACCGTCGCCCCAAGTGTAGGTTAGGGCATCTCTAAATTCTTCTTCTATTTTAAAGGGAGAAGTTGAGATTTCCTGCCAGTACAATCCATGGTCTTCAATAATTTGTTTACACAATTCCAGTTTTTCAGAATTTGCAATCGTGATTGCTTCGTAATAGTCATAACCGAAATTGACTTCAATTTCAGGACTATATAAACCACACCAAATTGACTCACGTAAATTAAGTCTAATGGTTTCAGAAAGTTCACGGTAATTGAGCTGTACTCCATTGTCTATTTTTTGGTAAAGGAAGGCCTGTTTTTCATTCAATAGTCCATTCTGTTTGACGTATTGAAGGCTATGATACTTTTCAATAGTTCGTACCTCCAGTTTTTGAATATGAAATAAGCCCATAATGTTTAGGATTACTTGGACATATCGATCCTCTGTTTCTAAATAGGTATTGAGGGTGAGAGGCTCCTCATAAAATGTTTTTCCTATATCTGAAATAGAAGTCCAGTCCTTGACGTAGTTTGGATTAGTTTTATCATATTTGTGAATTAGTAGTGTGGGCATGGTGTTACTTCCTGTATTGAATGAATTTGGATTAGAAAGTAATGGGATTTGTATTCATTCAGATAACAAATTTAGTTTATTTAGGTGAAGTCAACCGCCTCATGATAAGGTGGTTGGCGTTCCTGCCAATAGAGTCCGTGCTTCTCGACTAACTCCTGCACTTCCTTTTTGTGGCCGTAGAAGGAGAGGTAGAGGCGGAAGGAGGCATCGAATTGGATACTAATAGAACCGTCTGTAATCCAAGAAGTAAATACACGTTTGAACATTAGTTTGAATAGAGTAGAAAAGTCTTCTTTTCGGACGATGAATGGTTCTATAGTCCAATCCTCTACAGTTTCTTCATATTTATACATTTGTTGGAATAGCACTTTTTCTTGAGGGGAGAAGTACTGTTCAGAGACACCGAGTTCCTGAATATTGTTAAGGGATAGGCTGTTGATGGCAAACTCACTTACCTGGAACTTATCCAGGAAGTCCAAAACTAGCTGGAGGTATTTTTGTTCCACAGTTTGGTACTCTGCCCAATCCAGTCCATTTTCGATTTCGTCAAAATGACTCCATTCGGTATAGGTACGATTCAAGGGATCATCCTTGGAAATTCGAAGGTCATGATGATAGTCACCTGGTGGATTGATGAGTCCATTATTCCAAGTAAATCCAAAAGCAACTTTATTATCTTTATCCTCAGGATAGTAGTGATTTTTTGAAGGTCGCCAAAATAATCCATGTTTTTTAATAATATTTATGATGTGATGTAAGTCAGATTTATCTGCTATTTTTATGGACATATAGTAGTCATAGTCAAAGTAAATAGTGATAATGGAATTAGATAAACTACAGTCAATACTTTCACGTAAATTGAGACGGATAATATCAGCAATTTCATTTCGGTTTACTATGAGTCCTTTATCTAATTTTTGATAAAGTTGACTCTGAACAGAGGTTAGTCGTCCATGTTTTTGGTGGTAACGTAGACTGAAAAATTTTGAGCACCAATCAACTGTCAGATTTTGGATATGAAGGAATTGTAAAAGTTCTTGGATTGTGTTAACATAACGGTCTTCTTCTTGAAGGTAGCTTTGGTAGGTTAGAAGTTGCCCATGAAATTTTTGACCGATATCTGATATGGAGGTCCAGTCATCAATATAGGTTGAATCTTCTAGGTTATATTTATAGATGTCAATTTCTAACATATACTCTCCTTGTGCAGTAATTTGTTATTGTCTATTTATCTCTACTTCAAGAAAATCAAAAATAGTTTAGGAAATGATGCCCATGATAGAACTAGGATTTATCGAGGGGAGATAGCAATTGATAGCTTTGATTTTTAAAGAGTATTTACTTTGTAGGACAAAGCAGGGAATGGTAAGACGATTGAATGAAGCAACAAAAATAGTGTGAAATTAAATTCTATCAGTCATCTATACGTTTTAGATCTTTATCATAAGTTCCTTTTCGAGCATCCTTACTTAACAATTTTTCTTTGGTATCGGCACCTTTCCAATATCCTCCTTTATGACTAGCATGATCTGGAGATATAAATTTAGGACCTTTACCTTTTACACGTTCATAAATTGGCTTATCATGTTTACTCCTTTCTTTTATCTTCCTATATCCTAATTCTTTAGCAAGTTTTGTAGTTTCTGGAGAGGGAACATAGCCTATAATTACTCTCTGCCCTGGATGGATGGCGAAATTGGAAATGTTATTCCATTCTACCAGTTCATCCATTGTGATGCCATATTTTTGAGCGATAAGCCAAACGGATTCACCGGCTTGGACGGTATGAGTTGTGAGTCCGGAATAGGGTGCTTGTGTTGGTTGTTTGAGAATGAGGACTTCGCCAGGATGGATGGTAAAGTTTGAAATATTGTTCCACTTAACCAAATCATCCATGGAGACACCATGACTTTGAGCAATTCTCCAAACAGAGTCTCCAGCTTTTACAGTGTAGGATTTATTTGCAGTGGCTGCAGAAGGACTTGCTGGATTTTGGGTAATGAGTTGTTGGCCAGGATGGATGGTTTGATTGGTGATGTTATTCCATTCTAGCAACTGTTTCATTGTGATACTGTGATCATGGGCGATTCTCCAGATGGAGTCTCCAGCTTTGACAGTATAGAGCGCACCAAGTTGAGGTAATGGTTGTTTCGTAATCACAGGTGGCAAGGGATTGAGGGGAGGTTGGGTTGTGATGAGGGTATCACCAGGATGGATGGTAAAGTTTGTGACTTTATTCCATTTTACTAGGTCATCAATTGTAATTCCGTGCTCTTTGGCAATTTTCCAGATAGAATCTCCAGCTTTGACAATATATTGGGCTTTTTTTGCAGCCGATTTTGCCTTAATGTAAACTTTTTGTCCTGGGTGAATGGTGTCATGTTTGATGTTATTCCAAGCTCTGAAATCAGCCATGGAGATGCTGTATTTTTGAGAGATAGACCAAACGGATTCGTTTGGCAACACTTGGTGTTGGAGACCGTTATTGATAAGAGTGTCTGGTTTTACCAAAACCTTTTGCCCTGGGTGGATGAGTCCGTTTGTAAGTCCATTCCAGGTGATGAGGTCATTCATTTGAATTTTGTATTTTTGAGAGATAGACCAGACAGATTCATTTGGAAGAACAGTATGTTTTTTTCCTGATAAATTGTAGACTGGGAGTTTGAGACTGCCTGTATAATAAAAGACAGAGGCAGCAACTTGGCCATAGGCGCGTGCTGGTGCAGTATATCCTCCTGTGTACTGAGGAGTGTAGGAGTAGTTTGGTGTATAGCCATAAGACTGACTTGGCTGATAAGTATAGTTTTGAACGGCATAGTAACCAGGACCAGTATACGTATAACTTTGAGCTTGGCTGATTGATTGAATTCTAGCTTGATTGTTTACATAGCTTTTTGCCATGGTAGCATACAGTGCTTGTTGCCGTTGATAGGCTTGAGCACGTGCGTATTGATAGCTGTTATTGATTGCCTGAGAACCAAAGTAGGCGATAACTGCAGTTCCGAGAGCTTTTACTCCAGCAATAATATAAGGTGCAGCTTTTATAATAAGTGGAATTCCCGCTGTAATGGGCATTCGAAAAGTTTGATTTGTTTCAGAAATTGAATTAGTCTGTGCTTGTGAAGCGGCTAGGTCAAGTATAGTTTGTGTAAATTTTTCGGGATTGTCAGCACTTCTTTGAAGTTGACGGAATTCTTCTTCAGTGCTGTTTAGAATTAAGGTGTCAACAAGATTCCCAAAATCTTGTTGGGCTTGCGAAGTCTGGTAGAAAGATTTTAGTTTCGTTTCAAATTCAACTAAATCAGAGGTTTCTTCCAGTTCTTTTTTCTGTTCTGGAGTCAAGGTCTTCTTGAATTCTTCTAATTCTTTCAAGCTATATTCTTCATTAATTTGGCGAATAAGAATACTCTCTAAAACTTTTTGTTTACTTTTTATATCTGGGCTAGCTTCCAATAATTGATGTTCTTCTGGGGTTAGATTGGCAAGGTACTGCTTAGCCTTGTCCTCGAATTCAGCCGCAGCTTTTTGTGGATTGCTTGGCTGGTTATTACGGAAGGGGCTGTTGTGACTTGGAATGTCTGATTCTGGGAGTTTTGTTGCTATATTGATTTCGGTGACAAGATTGTTCTCAGCTGGTTGAGACTCCTGTTGAGAAGGCATGTTTACTTCAGGAATTTGTTGGGAAATATCTAACTCGGAAGGAGTCGGGGTATCTTGGGTTAAGGTCGGTGGGACATTGTAGTGATTAGCTTCAGGAACTTGGAATGTAGAATCGTTATCTGGGGAGGCTTCTAGATGATTGCTTTGAACTTCAATCCCCTCTGAATTTGTTTTTTCATCTGCCGCTACAGTATCTGTGTAGAATTCTGTATTAGCAAGGAATAATAAGGTGCTCGATAGTAACAGGGTACGATAAATATGTTTAGGTTTCATAATAATCTCCTAAATGAATTCCAAGTGTAAGGTTTTGCCCTACAAGTAAAATGTAACCGTTATCACTAGTGAATACCTTCATTCTAACAAAACCTCAAATGATATACAAACAATATAAATAAACGTTTTTAATAAAGTGTTTTCTGTAACATTTCTGATTATTATCACTATTTTTCGAGTCTATGCGCTATTTTTTCAATTACCCTAATCCCTTGCTTCCTCTAGGTCTGTGCTATAATTGTCTTATGGAAAATAAGAAAAAATTACTACTCATTGATGGGTCTTCTGTGGCCTTTCGGGCTTTTTTTGCCCTTTATCAGCAGTTGGATCGGTTTAAGGCACCGTCTGGTTTGCATACCAATGCGATTTACGGTTTTCAGTTGATGTTGTCGCATCTCTTGGAGCGGGTGCAGCCGACTCATGTTTTGGTGGCGTTTGATGCGGGTAAGACGACTTTCCGGACAGAGATGTTTGCGGATTATAAGGGGGGTCGGGCCAAGACGCCGGATGAGTTTCGGGAGCAGTTTCCTTTTATTCGGCAGTTGCTGGAGGTTCAAGGGATTCGCCATTATGAGTTGGAGAATTATGAGGCGGATGACATTATCGGGACTTTGGATAAATTAGCTGAGGGTGCCGATTTTGAAGTGACGATTGTATCGGGTGATAAGGACTTGATTCAATTGACGGATTCCAATACGGTTGTTGAGATTTCGAAAAAAGGGGTAGCGGAATTTGAAGCCTACACCCCTGACTATTTGATGGAAAAAATGGGGATTACCCCTGCTCAGTTTATCGATTTAAAGGCCTTGATGGGGGATAAGTCAGATAATATTCCAGGGGTGACCAAGATTGGGGAAAAGACAGGTCTCAAGCTCTTGGCAGAATACGGGTCTCTAGAGGGGATCTATGAAAACTTGGACGGAATGAAGAAGTCCAAAATGAAGGAAAATCTGATCAATGACCGGGAACAGGCTTTCTTATCCAAGACCCTAGCAACAATCGACACACAGTCGCCGATTGCGATTGGTTTGGAGGATCTTGTCTACCAAGGTCCGGATGTGCCAGCCTTGGGACAATTTTATGAGGATATGGGCTTCCTCCAATTGAAGCAGCAATTAGACCAATCTGCTGGGGGTTCAACTCCGGTGGAGCATGCTCCTTATCAGGTGGTGGCTGAGCCAACGGCGGAGATGTTTGGAGCAGAAACCTTTCTTCATCTGGAGTTGTTAGGAGAGAATTATCATGTCGAGCCTTTGCGGGGTGTGGTTTGGGGAACCAAGGACCAAATTTATGTTGGCCAGTCTCCAGCTGTTTTAGAAAGTCCGGTGTTCCAAGAATTCTTGCGGCAGACTCCTCTGTATGTTTATGACTTCAAGAAGGTCCAGGTTTTAGTAGACCGGTATGGTCTGGACTTGCCTTTGCCAGCTTTTGATAGTCGTTTGGCTAAGTATCTCTTGTCCACGGTTGAAGACAATCAGATTTCGACCATTGCGCGTTTATATGGCAGTCGTCCTTTGGTAGAGGATGAGGTCATTTACGGTAAGGGTGTGAAACGGGCTATTCCGGAGGAAGAGGTCTTCTTCCAGCACCTGGCTGATAAACTAGCCGTTTTGGTGGATACACAGGAGTCCCTTCAAAGCCAATTGGTGGAGCAGGAGCAATGGACGCTCTTGGTAGACATGGAGCAGCCACTAGCTAAGGTTTTGGCCAAAATGGAATTGGCAGGAATCAAGGTTCAACGTGAAACATTGGAAGAGATGCAGGTTGAGAATCAGGCGGTCATCGAGGGCTTGACCCAGGAAATCTACGACTTGGCGGGCGAGGAATTCAACATCAATTCGCCGAAGCAGTTGGGCGTGATTCTCTTTGAGAAGATGGGCTTGCCTTTGGAGTACACCAAGAAAACCAAGACGGGCTATTCGACTGCGGTCGATGTCTTGGAACGGTTGGCACCGATTGCACCGATTGTGGCTAAGATTTTGGACTACCGTCAGATTACCAAGCTGCAATCCACTTATGTCGTGGGCTTGCAGGATGCCATCGCAGAGGATGGAAAAATTCATACTCGCTATGTGCAGGATTTGACCCAAACGGGGCGCCTATCTAGTACGGATCCCAACTTGCAAAATATCCCGATTCGTCTGGAGCAGGGACGTTTAATTCGTAAGGCTTTTGTGCCTTCCTTTGACGATGCTGTTTTGGTCAGTTCGGATTACTCGCAAATTGAATTACGGGTCTTGGCGCATATTTCTCAAGATGAGCATTTGATTCAGGCCTTCAAGGATGGCTTGGATATCCATACTTCTACAGCTATGCGGGTCTTTGGCCGTGCTACAGCGGAAGAAGTAACGGACTTGGATCGTCGCAATGCCAAGGCTGTCAACTTTGGTGTGGTTTATGGAATTTCAGACTTCGGACTGGCCAACAACTTAGGCATCACACGCGCCGAAGCCAAGGATTACATCGAAACTTATTTCGAGCGCTACCCTGGCATCAAGAATTATATGGACACCATTGTCCGTGAAGCGCGTGACCAAGGCTATGTGGAAACGATTTTCCACCGCCGTCGTGCACTGCCGGACATCCATGCTCGGAATTTCCAAGTACGCTCCTTTGCGGAAAGGACAGCCATCAATTCCCCAATCCAGGGATCTGCCGCTGACATCCTCAAAATCGCCATGATCAACCTGGACCGGGCCTTGGAAGAAGGCAACTACACCAGCCGCATGCTCCTCCAAGTCCACGATGAAATCGTCCTCGAAGTTCCCAAATCAGAACAAGAAGCCATCACCACCCTCCTCAAAGAAGTCATGGAAAACGCCATCCAACTCACCGTCCCCCTCATCGCCGACGGCAACGCAGGAGACACATGGTATGAAGCGAAGTAACCCAAACATCTGGGAGATGTTTGGGTCCCGAGCCTAGAAATGTGAAAGCGAGGTAAGTCCGATGGACTTTTGGATCCTGGGCCTAGAAACGTGAGAGCGAGGCAAGTCCAGTGGGAAGATATCTCGAATTCCTCTCGATATCTTGGATTCCGAGCCTAGAAAAAGGAAAACGAAGCCAGTCTTGGAAGTGAGCATCGAATAGCTGACGGCATAGGTTGGCTTCGGGTATTAGGGTTTTGGGATAGAAGAGAGAGCAGTTTAGAAACTAGCGAGGTCAGTAATGGCAAGAAAAACAATCGATCAGATGACCTGGACCAGTATTTACCAGGCCTATCTGAACAAAGTTCAACGAAAAGAGCGTAGTCAGGATGAATTGGATCAGATTCTAAGCTGGCTCACAGGTTACAGCCCTGAACAACTTCAGTTCGATTCAGAAACTCGAACCCTAGCGAACTTCTATCAGGAAAGTCCTGCTTGGAATCCAGCTGCGGACACTGTCACAGGAACAATTTGTGGTGTTAAAATTCAAGAATTGACAGATCCTTTGATGAAGCAAATTCGTATAACGGATAAGCTCGTTGATGAACTAGCCAAGGGTCGTCCCCTAGAAAAAATTCGGAGGTCCTAATATGCTTGTAACAGATTCCTCTACGATCAAAAAACTTCTTGTAGAAAGCAAGACTATTGCGATTGTAGGACTTTCCCCTAGAGAAGATGCTGTCAGTTACCGAGTGGCATCTTATCTTCAAGAAAAGGGCTATCGTATTGTCCCCGTCAACCCACGTGCTGTCGACCAATTAATTCTAGGTCAGCAGGTCTACCCATCCTTGGAAAGCCTCCCTTTCCCAGTCGACATCGTAGACGTTTTCCGTCGCAGTGAGTTTTTACCGGACGTTGCGGCAGACTATCTTAAGATGTCCACGAAACCCAAAGCCTTTTGGGCTCAACTCGGTCTTTTTAGCCAGGAAGCTTTGGATATGTTGGAAGATGCGGGAGTTGCAGATATAATGATGGACCGCTGTATCAAGGTTGACCACCAGATGTTGGTGGAGGATGATACTAACTTGGCTTGTGAGATTTAGTAGCTATCAAAGATAAAAGAACTCCACAGATAAAGGATTTTGATACGGTACGTATCATTTGTCCTTAATCTGTGGAGTTCTTTTTTGTCTACTAGTTCGTTAAGTGAGGACGCAGTTGGAGAATTTCTTTAAGTAGAAATAGCTTTTTACGAATTATCTTCCTTCTACAATGGCTGCAAAAGTATCTCTCAATTCAGTGTTGTTTGTTGGATTCATGTAGTATAATCGCTCAGGATTACCTTGGTTTTGACGAGATACTAGCACAACTGGTTGTCCTTCGTGAATCGTAAAATGATAGAAGATAGGGAAGTTTTTGTGAACAACACCGTAGCTAGCTACAATATTGTAGTCAGCGGTTCCAAGTCCATCATTATAGAAGGCCACTGTAACCTTCCTTTCGTTTGTGAGTTCAGCTCCATCCGCTGCCCGTTCGCCGACTACGATTCGATCTTGCTCCGTAAAGCTCATGACACCAAAAAAGTCGTCGTCATCTCCTGGAGCATAGGATTTGTAACCTGGTTGTCCCATTTTATTTCCGAACTCAACCATATAGTTGGCTAGTTGTTCAGCTTTCTCCTGGTTCCAAAGAGCTTGGCTCGCATTAGGATTGGTTTTTGGGTTGTCCGTCTTGCTAGAACTGCTGGACGTGCTTTGTTCAGTCGGATTTTTTGGACTGCTTGCATGGTTACTACTGGAGGTTACTGGACTGCCGTTAACTGATTTCCATTCTAAGGATGATAAGTCAACTCTCTCAGGAGGAGCAGAATTGCGATCAGCTTTTAAATTGTAAGTCTTTTTCTCAATCACTTCAGCAGCTGTGTTATCTTTCTTTAGTCGATAAACTTTGTAATCAGCATTGCTGCTGCCAGCCATGACTTCAAAATGAGTAATGGTCTGATTTTTATTGATGGCGAAAAAGCTGCGGTAACCATCTGTAGAGGCTTCGTAGTTTTGAGCCAAATAGGTTGGAGAGCCTTTTTTGAGGTAGTATAGTCTTTTAGTTTATCTTTTATTACTGTGTTAGCTCGTCTTGCCGTACTTCAGTACTGTCTACGACTCGCTGCCTTGTACTAAAAGTAAACTCAAAGACTATAAAGAAGCTGGCGCTGTCCATCTGTTTCAGCTATGAGTTCATCGGTTCCATTGTCATCGATATCATAGAGGGCATAGCGCACAATTCGATCGCAATTCGGTTTTAAATCTCGATTGAATAATTCTTGATAAGCTATAGTTTCATCAGCAGATACAGTGAATCCGCTCAGAGATAATAAGCTCAGTCCTAAAATTGCATACTTTTTCATAGAACCTCCTATTTCCTTTTATTCTATCATATCTTTTTGTGGTAAAACTTGTGTTCCAGCCTCTTTATTAGGAAATGGGAATATGTAGAAAGGTTAGTGAATACAAGTTGAAAAAATTAACGGTTTGAAAAAATAGTGAGTTTTTTCGTCCCAAATACGGGAAGTTTGAGTGGATAGGGATGATAGGAGGTAGAATGAGGTTATCAAAAGGAGGTGAGTCACATGAAACAGCTGATAAAGTCCTATAGAATTTGGTATGGATTTGCGCTTACTTTTGCTCTTAGTGCATCGATTTTGATGACCTTATTTTCCATCGAACTAGGAACAATTTTAGACAGCCTAACTATTTCGACTCACGAGCTACAGAGGCAAGTGTTTCTCTGTGTTCTGACAATTATAGCTTGGTACCTATGTTCTTGGACATCCTCATATGTTAAAAATTTATATATCAAAAAAATTATTTTAGATTTAAAAGATCGCTTAGTTCAATCCTATCTTAATCAAGATTTTCCTGAAAGAAAATCAGAATCCGAATTTCTTAACTCGTTGACAAAGAACATAGACTTACTTATGGAAAATCATTTAGTGGCCAAATTTAATATGGTAGTGAATCTTGCCTCCATGCTGATTAGTATCTGTGCTCTCATGTTACTTGAGTGGAGATTAGCCTTACTTTTCCTGCTCCTTTCCTTGCTTACAATCAATTTATCCCAAATTCCTGGAAAGCTAATTAAAGCTGCAACGGAGACCTATACCTCTAAAAATCAATCTTATTTAGACATAATGACAAATTTTTTAAAGAGTTTCGAGCAGATAAAGTTACTAGGTATCCAAAAAAGGATGCAAGAACAGGTTGGAAATTCAACACAGGATTTTGAGAATGCTAGACAAGCCTATCAATACGGGAGAGATCTTGCTTCTAATACCGGTACTTTTTTAAGTTTCTTCTCACAAGTAGCATGTATGGTGGTCGGTATTATCTTTGTAAGAAATGATTTATTGACAATTGGTCTATTAGTTGCAAGCATTCAACTCCTCAACGGAGTATTTGGTCCTTTCCAAAATTTCCTCTATTCAAAAAATCTGATTCAGAGTGCAGATTCAATCTTGGTTAATTTTGACGAACTTATAAGACCAGAAAATCAAAAAAATGTTATAGCAGAATCAAAACAGTTGGCAGAGGCAGTTTCATCCATAAGTATACAGGAACTTAGATTCGAGATTGACAATCGAATCCTCTTTTCGGACTTTTCTTTCGAATTTCAGAAAGGAAAAACATATGCTATAGTCGGAGAATCTGGGGTGGGTAAAACTACACTTATGAAATTGATTTTAAACTACTATTCTTCTACAAAATATCAGGGGAAAATAGAGATAAATGGAGTAGCAAATGATCAAATAAATTCTCAAAGCCTTTATAAAGAAATTGCTTTTGTACAAAAAAATGACTTCCTTGTGAAAGGAAGTGTATTGGATAATATTGAACTGGGAAATTCAGCTCCATTATCAAACAAATTAAAGGAAGTAATGGGATTTGATAGCCAGTTTTTACAGAAGTCTGTTGGAGGAGATTATAGTCCAGTTTCGGAAGGAGAGAAACAACGAATTGATTTGTCTAGATATTTGAGTCAAAATTACTCAGTGTATATATTTGACGAACCAACCAGTAATTTAGATCCCATTAGATCAAGGAAGATAATGGATTATATACTTTCTATATTTGATGCAATCATTATTGTGATCACTCATGATCAAGACAGAGAAATCCTGAAACGTTTTGATCAAGTTATCAGAATAGATGGGGAAAGGAGGTGAGAAAGTATGTTTATGGATGAAAATGAAAACCTTGAAATCTTTGATCTAGATTTCGAAGAAGTTCGTAATGAAAACACCACAAACTGGTATTTCATCTAATGTGGAAAATGGAGAGGCATTTTCTGTAGCAATACCGAAGTATTTGTAAGTTAATTGCATATTGAATTTATGATAATTGGGTTATTAGAAATCAACGGTATTATTTTAGGTTGGAATATTTCCAACCTTTTTATATTGGATGGAGGGGAATTGAAATGGATAAATTATATCCAAAATGGAATAAGGACAGAATAGTATATTTTTGGGATAATGATGTACTCAGAATTGGAGCAGATGATGATGATGTTCTAGAGATAAAGGGAAATTCAAAATTCTGGAATGATTTGATTAAAGTATGTTCAGGAGAACATAGTGTAGAGAATATTTATCAGATATTATCGAAACAATATAAGGTCTCTGAAGAAAACATCTATAATTTTGTATCAAAATTTTCAAAAAAAAATTTGATTGAGATTTTACCCAAATCTAGTAATAAAATTGAGCATTATTCTTTCTATGAATCTGCCGAAACATATTATGCAAGTGAGGGACTGGGAGGTTTTAAATTGGGATGAAAATTTCAATATTAGGCTGTGGAGGAGGAGGTTCTCATATTGCTTATCAATTAGCTCAATTAGGGGTTGGGGAAATTCATTTAGTAGACGATGATATAGTTGAAGAAGGAAATATTAATAGACAAAGTATTTTTAACATGAATGATATAGGGAAGCATAAAGTTCAATGTGTTTCACAATTTATAAGCAAAAGACAGCCAAGCTGCGGTATTACAACAAGTTCGAAACGACTATGTACAGTGAATACAGTTCAAAATGAGATTGATGGTAGTGATTGGGTTATTTGTTGTATAGATGAACCACCTTATATAGCTCAAAGATTGGTGAATCGAGCCAGCCATCTTTTAGAAATACCCTCCGTCTATTGCTTTAGTCAGCGCAGTGCAGGAAAAGTACTGTTTTGTGATCCGAGTTCGGAGGATACTGGTTGTATTGATTGTTTGCTGGTAGACCAAGATTGTGAGCATTTTCAAAAACTGGTTGGTAGGTTTACTAACAATGAATATAATCTAATTACAGCGAATATTCTCCCCAATATTTTAATGCTAACTTCTTGGGTGGTAAAACATTGGCTAGATTACATATCTGGTAGAAATAGATCCGTAACCAATAAGTTGTTAAGATTTAATTTTGATAGATTTGTTGAGGAAGAATTTCAAATTTTTAAGAAGGAAGAAGATTGTCCAACATGCGGTTCAAAAGAAAATAGAAGTAAGCTATGGGAGATAATTAAAATTGAATAAAAATATTTTGTTTAAACGTAATGAAAATAGTAAATTCGCCCATTTTGCAATAATGTTTCGAGGTGGTTCAAGTATTGAGAACATTATTGAACTGGGCTACTCACATTTAATTGAGCACTTGGTTTTACAGTCGGGAGGCAGTAGTTCTATAAATGAGTTATTTGATTATTTTGGTGCAAATATCAAAGGGGAGACCTCTAGGGAGTATGTATGCTTTAGCGGTTACTGTAGGTTAGAGGACTTTAATGAGTTATTCTCTCGAACTTTAGAAAAAATATGGAATTTAAATATTTGTGAAAATGAACTTGAGAGAGAGAGGAAGACAGTCTTAATTGAATTGGAACAATATGGGAAAATCGGTAGGAGTATTGATTATAGGTATATATACTCAGATATGTGGCAAGAAGATATAATTGGTACGCCTGAGAGTATAGCAAATGTAGAATTGAAATTACTTAAAGAATTTTACTATAAATATATTTTTAATGGTGACTGTGTGATTTGTGTCTCGGGTCCAGATAGTTTAACAAAGGTTTTAGATAATCTACAAATAGATATTACTAATGATCACAAAATAAAGACTTTGAATCGTCCGAACTTTTCCAAAGGAATAACTATTTTGTCTGATACACAGTCGATGAATGAAATCAGAGTATATTATGATATTTCTAAATTTGTAAATTTACCCAAAGATGTTGCTGCATTATCGATTTTTAATGCACTGCTAACAGGAGTTAAGGGATCTTATTTGGGAGATCAGTTAAGGAATGAAAGAAGATGGATATATAGTGTTGGTTCGTTTCCAATTCTTTACTCTAATTTTACTTTGTTTAAGTTATTTACAAAAGTACCTAAAGAATATAGGATTCAGCTAGTAGAATTGTTAGAAGAAAAAGTATTTGATATAGATGATTATAAAATGTATGAATTGTTTCAAAAAGCTAAACGACGAGTGTCTAATGAGTTGATCATGATAAGTGAGTCGAATCGAAACAATTATTTGAAGTCACTATGTAAAGAACATCTTTTTAAAATACCAAGTTTGGAAACCATTGAATCCTATATTGAAAGTGTGCAGATCCATGACATAATAAAATTTTCCAATAACACGATGTTGAACAACCCAGAAAAGCACATCTTTATTGATTAAGGATGTGCTTCTCATAGTAGTCTAGGTAATGGTGATGAATTGTTGAATTGAAAGTTTGAAAAATATCTAAAGCTTTTTCAAGTTTATTTATTGCTTGTTCTGATTTACCCCTCCGAGCAAATTCCAAGTAGCCTTCAAGAAAGAGTAGTCTACAAGATTCAAAGAAATAGGTGGAATTAGCAAGTAAGCTTGTAGTGGTTTGGACTAGATAAGTTGCTTGCTCTAAAAGTCTATTTTCAATCATGACCTGTGGATTTCAGTCAATATCTTGGACAGTTTTTGATAGAATTTTGTGCGTTCTAGGCGCCCCGTGGTTGCCTGGCCTCCTTTTTCTAGTTAGTATCTTTCAGAAACTAACTAGAAAAAAGA
>NZ_JAEMED010000041.1 GCF_016458205.1 Streptococcus sp. 121
TACCAAACAAAAAGGTTATCTGACGTTCCTCCAAACGATCAATAGACCAACCATCTTCTAAATAGGGCTGAATCAGAAATTTATCCAGCAATTCTAGACAGTGGCTTAGAGAATCTATGAATAACTCTGAAAAAAGCAATGAAAAAACTTCCTCAACTTCGGATAAATTTTGACAGTCCTTTAATTTCTCGAAAATCTCTGATACAATAGTCATAGGTTCTATATCCTTTCGGGTTGATTTTGCACTTCCTCGGATATAGGACTTTTTTATTTTTTTCAATCGGCTACCGAGAATTATTTTACACTAACGTAAATTTTCAAGCTAAATGTTTGTGATTGTTTGAACATTTAGATAGGATAGAGGTAACTCAAGAAAGGAAGAAATGATGTCAAAGAAAAAAGTTATTATTGTTGGGGCCTCTCATGGAGGGCATGAGTCGGCTATCCGTATTTTGGATAAGTACAAAGATGTTGATGTTACGATTTATGAGGCAGGAGATTTTGTCTCTTTCATGTCTTGTGGGATGGAGTTGTTCTTAGAAGGAAAAACGCTAGGTCAGGATTTTGTAAGAAACTTTTCGCCTGAAGAGTTAACGGCTCGTGGAGGCCGCGTTGTAAATAACCATCAAGTGACAGCTATTCAACCAGATGCAAAAACCATCACAGTGACGAACCTTGTAGCAGGGGTTGAAGAGACAGTTGCCTATGACAAATTGATCCTAAGTGTTGGGGTAGAGTCTATTGAACTCAATCTTCCGGGCAAAGATTTGGAAAATGTCTATTTAATGCATGGTTATGATTGGGCTAGTAAAATAAATGCGGCTCAGAATGATGATCAAATTAAGAATGTCGTGGTTATTGGTTCTGGTTACATTGGAGTTGAGGCTACACAAGTCTTTACTAAAGCTGGGAAGTCTGTAACCTTGATTGATATGCTAGAGCGTCCTTTGGGGAACTATCTCAATGCAGAGTCAACAGAAATCTTAGAACAAGCTTTTGTTGATGCGGGGGTTAACCTCCATATGGGAGCCAGTGTCCAAGCCTTTTTGGGTGAGACTAAGGTAGAGGTAGTGAAGACCGATAAGGGTGAAATTGCTGCTGATTTAGTGATTGTGGCTGTAGGTGTATATCCGAATACTGCTTGGTTAAAAGGGACCCTTGACCTGGATGAGCGTGGTTACATTAAGACAGACGCTTACTTGCGGACTAATGTAGCTGATGTCTACGCTGTTGGGGATGCTACCTTGCAGCCATCGATTCCTGCAAATCAATCCCTGCCAATTGCATTGGCGACAACGACGCGTCGTTCTGCTTTTTACTTGGCAAATACTTTGTTTGATCAGAAACCAGCGCGTGCCTATAAAGGGGTTGTAGGGTCTTCAGCCTTAGGTATCTTTGGTTATAAATTTGCGACTTCTGGTTTGAATCAGTATACTGCAGGTCGTTTAGGGTTGGCCTTTGAAACCAGTTTTTATGCGGATCGTGTTCGCCCGGCCTATATCCCTGAGAGTGATAATCCAGAAGTATTTGTCAGCCTGACCTTCCATCCACAGACCCACCAGCTACTTGGAGGTTCTGTTTTATCAACCCAAGATGTAACGGCACAAGGAAATGTCCTTTCCTTGGCTATCGCACAGAAGATGACCTTAGAAGATTTGGCAGAGGCCGATTTCTTCTTCCAACCAGGTTTTGATCGTCAATGGAGTTTGCTAAACCTTGCTGCACAAGATGCTTTGGGGTATAGCCGTTTTTAAAGTTACACCAGTTAGGGAGTCCCCTAGCTGGTTATTTTTTGTCATTTAAAATTACTTTGTACAAATAATTGACAAATCGTTATTTAAAATGGTAAAATTCAAGAGTATGTTATGATATAAAGGAGATTACTATGGATAGACGAGAGGTCAAGCAGCGCTTTTCCATTCGGAAGTATAGATTAGGAGTTGCTTCTGTATTATTGGCAACGGTATTTGCAGGAGGTTTATCGACTGCGAGCCCTGTTTCGGCTGATGAAATTGAAGGGGCTGGAGCAGAAAGCCAAGAAGCTACTGGTCAAGATCATGGGCAGGAATCGATTGCGGAATCCTCAGCCACTTACGGTGGTGAAGCTGTTGTAGAGGCAGTGGAGGAAGAGGCGGCTGTGTTAAATGCTGTACCTACAGAGGTAAGCTCTGACATGTCTGCTGAGTCGAACACGTCTGAGAATGTTGTTGCAACAGCCAATACGCCATTCCGTAGTGCTTCTTTGCGGAATAATGAGACGAAAGAGGTTCAAATTTATAGCCAGTCTCAAAGTTTGCAAATTTCAACCAATGATGCAAGAGATCAAGGGGCTCAAGCTAATAACCTGAAGGGTTATATGTTACTGGATCAGCATACCAATGAGCGCGAGACAGTCCGATGGGAGTTAGACTATATTCCGAATCGGGTTAATGGTCGCCCAACGGATGTTCCGGTAGGAGTGAATTTTACTTCATCCGGAAACATCGACATTATCCCATCCTCCGTTAAATTTAACGGTCAAAGTTTAGAATCCATAGGGAATGGATCCTTTTTCTCATCCTCGGTGAAGGCTAAGATTGGTCAAACGAACCGTCTTGAATTTTTGACCTATGTAGATCGTAAAGACATTGATTTCTCAAATGCTACAATCCGAATCGCAACGGATGTGCGTCCAAATGCAAAAGTCGTTGTAAATGCTCGAGATACACCACTAAAAGCCCCTAATAACCGCAATATTATGTGGGCGACACCTAAGTTTGAGACTGCACGATACCATGAGACGGTACAGGAAATTGAGGGCCCAAAAGATTCGACTGAACTGGTTTCAATTCCGTTTACAACGGTCTATCAGGCTGATGATCAGTTCGAAGCAAAAGCTACTGAAGTGATACAAGACGGAAAAGATGGTCAAAAAAATGTAGTGACCACTTATTCAAAGAATGAGCAAGGCCAATTCGTTCCCTCTCGAACGGAAACCGTTATCGCGGAACCAGTTTCGAAAATTGTTAAGGTAGGGACAAAATCCAAAGTGGAGACACTTGTTCTTCCATTTGAAACCGTTTATCAAGACGATCCAGATATGAAGGTGACCGATCCTGAGGTCGTTTTGACGGAAGGACGTAATGGTCAAAAAACGGTAATCACAACCTACACCCTCGATAGTACAACGGGAGAGGTTCGAGAAAATCCAGCAACAGAGACAGTTGAAGCGGCGATCACTAGGCAGATTAGACGGGGAACAAATCGGGAAGGAACTGAAACTCCCTATGCGACAGAATACCGGGAAAATCAGGATTTAGTAGCTGGTACTCAAAGAGTTATCCAGGAGGGGCAGAATGGAGAAGAGCGGATTGTTCTAGAACCTGTCACTGGTTCTGGTCAAGCTACCTTAACGAGTAAGTCCGATATTAGTACAGAAATTCAGCGAATTCCGCAGGTCATTATGGTCCTTGTGGAGGATATTGAGGGTCTTTACCTTTATAACGGAGTGGAAAGTCTTGCCCCGCTTTGGAACAACCTACAAAATGGTGATAAACTTCTTTTAATCCGAGCAGGCCGTTTGCCAGAAATCTTCGAAACACCTCTAGCTAGTTTTTCTGTGAAGGGCCAAGATGAAACCATTAGGTCGTTAGAATCTGTTGGGGATATTACAGCAGATCAAATTCCTGATAGATATGGCCTAACGAACGAAGAAATTGAAGGGGCGGAACTCCGTTTTGAAACAGATCCGTTTACACTAGATGATCAAGTTCTCAATAACAATCCATCTCTTAAAGCATTGATGAATCGGGTTGGAAGCCGTATTATTTCAATCCGTTCACTTAGTCGTGATGTTTGGACCGAAAAACGCTATCGACAATCAGAAGCGGCATTTGAGAACGCTGGATTCCCGGTAACCTATGATGATGAGGCAGGCTTGTTAGCTGTTGAGACAAAGACAAAGCCGATTACAAAGGTGATCTATAAACCACTTGATATTCAGATTGGAGATGATTCAGGTGAATTACGAATTACAGATGCGACTTTGACGGTGAATGGCCAGTCCCAGAAACTCCCTGTTCAATCTGGAAAAGTTGCGAGTCGCTACCAGCCGGAAAGTGACTCTCCTATCCAAATCACCTATACTTTTGAAGGGACAGCAACTAGAACTCGGACGATTACAACCACAGTAACAGCAGACAATCAGTTGGTTGACCGTAAAGAACAGGAGATCCCTGCTGCTGTAAAAACTGACATAAGGCCTGCTGTAACTAAGATTGTTGAAGTTGGGACCAAAGCCAAGATTGAAGTAAGTCCCCTTGCATTTGAAACAATCTACCAAGAAGATCCGAATATGAAGGCAGATGATCCTGAAGTTGTTGTGACGGAAGGACAAGACGGTCGGAAGACTGTAACCACAACTTATAGCTTGAATCCCCAAACCGGTGAAGTGACAGCAAATGAACCTACTGAGGAGCTTGTGGCAGCAGTGAATCGTGTGATTCGTCGAGGAGTTGGTCAGGAGACAAAGATTCCATTTGATACAGTTTATGTACCGAATGAACAACTAGATGCTGGTCGACAAGTCGTTGAAGTTGAGGGAGTTGAAGGAGTTCGTCAACCAAACGGGGCAATTTCACAAGAACCAGTGACTCAAAGAATCCAAGTGGGAACGAAACCAAAAGTAGAGGAGAGGACGTTGGATTATAACGTTTCTTACCGTGCTAGTGATGAACGTCCACTTGGTTGGGAATCTGTTTACAATGCAGGTGTGAAAGGGCTTGAAAGAACTACCACATCCTATATTCTTGATCCAAGTACAGGTGTTGTAACAGCGGGTGAACCAACAACAGAGCTTGTGCGTCGTGTCATTGATCGTGTCTACACTATCGGTACAATGCCTAAGATTGAAGTTTTAGAGATGGCATTTCAAACGGAATACATCGACGATTCAGCGATGAAGGCAGATGATCCTGAAGTTGTGGTGATAGAAGGTCAAAACGGGCAAAAAACGATTACGACAACTTATACTTTGAACGAGACTACTGGTGAGGTGACACCAAATAGCCCAACTGAAGAACTGATAGCAGCAGTGAATCGTGTCATCCGTCGAGGTGTTGGTCAGAATAGTAAAATCCCGTTTGAAACGCTTTATCTTGCAAGTATGGAACTTGCTGCTGGTGAGCAACAGGTGCTAACTCCAGGCGTTGAGGGAACTCGTCATCCAAACGGCAGTGTTACTCAAGCTGCAGTCAACCAAGTGATTCAAGTCGGGGTCAAGCCCTTGATTGAAGAAACAGTTTTGATTTTTGAGACAGTCTATCAAGACGATGCTACGATGAAAACGAGCGATCCCGAAGTAGTTGTTGTTGAAGGTCAAGATGGGTTGAAGACGATAACAACGACTTATAGTTTGGATAGTCAAACGGGTCAAGTGACTGCGAATGCGCCAACTGAAGTATTGGTAGCACCAATAAACCGTGTTATTAAACGAGGTGTTGGACAAGATACAAGTCTTCCATTTGATACGGTCTACATTGCAACAACAGCCTTGGATGCAGGTGTGCAACAAGTCCTAACCCCAGGTGTAGAAGGAATTCGTCATCCCAATGGTAGCATTACCAAAGAAGCGGTTGCTCAAATCGTTCAAGTTGGTGTGAAACCAGTAGTGGTGATTGAAAGCCTAGCCTTCCAGACAGTTTATCAAGACGATGCTTCAATGAAGGCAACTGATCCAGAGGTCTTAGTGCAAGCTGGTCAAGCTGGACAACGTGTAACGACCACTACTTATGTCATGGACGAAAAGACAGGTCTCGTTAGTCCACAGGCTCCAGTTGTTCAAGAGACAGCGGCAGTTGATCGGATTATCAAACGTGGTGTCGGTCAGGAAACTGAAATTCCATTTACCACTGTTTACTTAGCAACCAACACTCTTGGAGCTGGTCAGAAAGTTGTGGTTATTGCTGGTCAAAATGGTCTACGTCATCCAAATGGCAGCATCACCAAAGAAGCAGTCGCAGAGCTTGTACAAGTTGGTGTGAAACCTCTTGTAATGACGGAAAACCTTCCGTTCCAAACAATCTACCAAGATGATACTAGTATGAAAGCTAGTGACCCAGAAGTCTTGGTCCAGGCTGGTCAAGCTGGACAACGTGTGACAACCACCCATTATGTCATGGACGAGAAGACAGGTCTCGTTAGTCCACAGGCTCCAGTTGTTCAAGAAACAGCGGCAGTTGACCGGATTCTCAAACGTGGAGTTGGTCAAGAAACGGAGATTCTATTTACCACCGTTTACCTGGCGACTACAGAACTGGTAGCTGGACAACAACAAGTCTTGGTAGCTGGTCAAAATGGTCTACGTCATCCAAATGGCAGCGTTAGTCGTGAAATGGTACCAGCCATGATTCAAGTTGGTATTAAGCCAGTTGTTGTTACAGAAGAATTGTCTTACCAAACTCGCTATCAAGAAGATTCAAACATGTTGGTAAGTGATCCAGAAGTTGTAGTTCAAGCGGGCCAAACCGGTCAACGCATTCGCACAACCAATTACAGCTTAGATCAAGCGACTGGCCAAGTGACAGCCTTGACCCCAATCCTTGTCGAAACGGCAGCTGTTGATCAGATCATCAAGCGTGGTGCTGGTCAAAATACAGAACTTCCATTTGCAACACACTATGTTGCTGATGCAACGCTTGCTGCTGGTGAAAAAGATGTGCGTATTCAAGGTCAAACTGGAATTCGTCATCCAAATGGCAGCATTACCAAGGAAGTCGTAGCTCAAGTTGTAGCTGTCGGAACTCGTCCAAGTCAGCGGACAGAGACAGTTGCCTTTGCGACTCGTTATCTAGAAGCCAAAGAAATGGCAGCCAATAGCCGTCGAACTTTGGTTGAAGGCCAAACCGGTCAGAAGACCTTTACCGTCACTTATGTCTTGAATGAAGCCAATGGCCAGGTAACAGCTCAACCTGAGACCGAAGCTCTTACCACTCAGCCTGTTACGGAAGTCATTGAAGTGGGAACCAAATCAACGATGCGAACTGTTGATCTTGAGTTTTCAACTGTTTATAAAGAAGATAAAGAAATGACAGCCGGTCAACAAGTTGTAGATCAAGAAGGACAAAAAGGCTTGGACATCTATACGACAACTTATGTCTTGAATGTTGAAACCGGTCAAGTGACAGCCCAACCAGAAGTCGTTGAGCGCACCAGCAACCCAGTTGCACGTGTCGTTCGAGTGGGTATGAAACCACTTGTGGTTGAGACAGAGCTAGGCTTTGAGACTGTTTATCAAGATGATCCGATGATGTTGCCGACAGACAAGGAAGTCGTGCTGGTTGAGGGGCAAGTTGGTAAAGAAACACGTACCACTAACTATGTTCTAGACATTCAAACCGGTCAAGTGACAGCGCAAGAACCGATTGTGGAGCGTCAAGAAGCTGTGAATCGCCTTGTGAAACGAGGAGTAGGACAAACGAGTCCAATTGCCTTTAAGGTTATCTATAAGGGGGATGTGACCTTGACGGCTGGCCAGCGAGTGGTTGATCAAGAAGGCCAAGAGGGACTTCGCCATCCAAATGGTAGCGTCCTTAAGGAAGCCTTTGATCAAATTATTCGTGTTGGTCTTAAGCCAGTTGAGAGAGTGGAAGAGCTTCCATTTGAAGAAGAAGTGATCGAAGATCCAAATCTTCCACTGGGTCAAATCTGTGTTGAAGTTGAAGGTCAAGCTGGTAAACGGATTACCCGTATTACTTACAGCCTCAACCCTGAAACAGGTGAAGTAACAGCTCATGAGAGTGTTGAAACTCTTGCACCTGTAAAACGTATTGTTCGTAAAGGAACCAAAGTAGAAGAAGTTTGCCCACCAGCTGAAGTTGAAGTCTCAACCCCAGCTCCTGAAGCAAAAGTTCTTCCAAACACGGGTACAGCAGACTCTGCAGCCCTTCTTGTGGCAGGTGGTCTTGCCGGTCTTGCAGGCTTAGGTTTAGCCGCTAAAAAACGGGAAGAAGACTAAGGTTTTCTGAAATAGAATCAAAAGGTCGTAACAGGATGTTGCGGCCTTTTGTTGTTAGGGTTTTCGAGAATGACTGGCTTGAGACTGAAACGAAAAGAGAGAGTGAGACAGAACGATTTTCACAAATAAAATCATTCGTTACAAGTCTTTGTTTCAAGTTGTAAGCTGAAACGGTTTCTCCCCAAACCGACCTCGCTCTTTTATAGTCTTTTAGTTTACTTTTAGTACAAGGCAGCGAGTCGTAGACAGTACTGAAGTACGGCAAGACGAGCTAACACAGTAATAAAAGATAAACTAAAAGACTATATTGTTAGGCTTGGGTTCAAACAGTCTCTTCCCAGACTGTTTTCGCTTTCCATATTTAGGGCTCAAGTACTAACAGTCTCTTCCCAGACTGTTAGTACCCACCCCCGGTCTAAAGGCATGTTGAATGCCTTTAGAGTTTCTAAATGAAATGAACGAAGTTCATGTCAATGTTGATTCGGTTACTCTCGGAGGTCAAAGAGTCAGGAATTGACTCTTTGAGTTTCTGGACAAGAGAACAGAAAATGTTCTCTCAATAAAAGCGAACAATTGTTATTTGCTTCGCTCTCCTATCTGCTACCTCAAACAGCCTTTTAGCTGTTTGACCGAATCAACCACTGCGTCAAAGTGAATTCACTAACTAAAGTAGGAAGGTTGAGACTTTTGTTCCAACCTCTTTCATATTTCCCTTCTTTCAGAATAGCTTTACATTTGGGATTAGTCTTGTTATAATCATCAAGTATGAAAAAATGAAAAAGGAGATACAGTACAATGGATGTAACTTGGGGTGTTAAGTACCTTACTGAGTTTATTGCGACAGCCTTCCTACTTGTCTTGGGAAATGGTGCCGTTGCAAACGTAGATTTGAAAGGAACCAAGGGAAATAACTCTGGTTGGGTTGTGATTGCTTTGGGATATGGTTTAGGCGTTATGATGCCAGCTATGATGTTTGGTAATGTTTCTGGAAACCATATCAATCCTGCCTTCACACTTGGACTTGCAGTCAGCGGTTTGTTCCCATGGGTACACGTTGCACCTTATATTTTGGCACAATTACTTGGAGCTATGTTCGGACAATTGCTGGTGGTTGCCGCTTACAACCCTTACTTCAAGAAAACAACGAATCCAAATGCTGTACTAGGTTCCTTCTCAACCATCTCAGCCTTGGATAATGGTAGCAAAGAATCTCGTTCAGCTTCTATCTTTAACGGTTTTGTGAACGAGTTTATCGGTTCCTTCGTGCTCTTCTTTGGAGCTATGGCCTTGACGCGTAATTTCTTTGGAGCTGAGTTGGTCGGTCGTTTGGTTGACAATGGTTTTGACCAAACAATGGCGGAAACAGCAGCTGCACCTTACACAGCTGGTAGCTTGGCAGTAGCCCATATTGCCATTGGTTTCCTTGTTATGGCCTTGGTTGCTGGCCTTGGTGGTCCTACTGGTCCTGCTCTTAACCCAGCTCGTGACCTGGGTCCTCGTCTCCTTCACTTCCTCTTGCCAAACAGCGTGCTTGGTGAAGCCAAAGGAGATTCTAAATGGTGGTATGCCTGGGTGCCAGTTGTAGCCCCTATCTTGGCTTCAATTCTTGCCGTTGCCATCTTCCAAATGATTTACCGTTAATTTGTGAAAAGCCTGTTTATCAGGCTTTTTCTTATATAATTACTTGTCTTTTTTTTATTTTTTTTTTACAATAACAAGAGTTATGGTGGAGGAAATGATGAGTAAAGATAGGTTAGTACCCGTACTAAAAACAAATAATCGTCGCTTAAATTTAGAATTTTATGTTGAGAAAATTGGTTTTACCGTCTTGCTGGAAGATGCAGGTTTGGCTTCTTTGGGAGATGCGCAGAAAAGAGTCTGTTTGGAGATGGAAGAGCTTCCTTCTAATAGAGCTCTGCAACCTAGAGGGAAGAAGAAATTGGATTTATTAGTTTTCCGCGTACAGGATCCCAAGGCCGTGGAAGCAGGTTTGGCTCGTGGTTTGAAATTCGATGAACTGTATCAAGGATCAAAAGGCTGGGCTTATTTGGCGACTTCTCCGGAAGGGGATCGCATTTTGGTGCATGCAGAGGCTTCCCTAGCAGACTTGAAGGTCGTCGAGCAGTCAGACTATCCTGAATCATTTCAAGTGGGACCAACAAAATTGGATCACGTGGAGTTGGAAGAATTGCGCCTGAATGTTTTGAACAAAGAGAAGTCTGAGGTCTTCTACCAACGTCTCAGTTGGCCTACTACTCTGGTCTTTACTGAGGCTGAGAGTGACTATTTGACAGCTGCTGCAGGTCAGACTTGGGATTTGTATCAGTTCCGTCTCTCGCAAGCGGATTGGAATTTAGATGCCCTGAAGCAGATTTTCTCAGATCAGGAGTTTTTTGTACCCAAGCGAGAGAATTTCTTCTTGACCCAAGACCCTGCTAATCAAATAGAATTATGGATGGAGTCCCATGGTTAAAGCCTTAGTCGCAAAGATTCAAGAGCACCTCGCCCAAGAAGTTTATCCTGGTGCAAGTCTAGCCCTTTATCGAGATGGGAACTGGCAAGAATACTACTTTGGCTGGGCTGACCCGGATCAGAATTTGCCAAGCCAACCCGGTTTGGTCTATGATCTAGCCAGTGTCAGCAAGGTTGTGGTAACTGGAAGTCTCATTTTACAGGGAGTGAAATCCGGAGCACTGAGTTTAGAGGAATCTATCCAGAGTCGTCTTCCCCAGTTTGACCATCCACATGTACGAGTGGTCGATCTCCTGACCCACACCTCGGGCCTAGATCCCTTTATTCCCAATCGCGACAACCTCAACAGAGAGGAATTGCGCCAAGCCATGCTCCATTTGCAGCTACGACCTGAAGCCAATTACCTTTATTCCGATGTGAACTATATTCTTTTGGGGTTCTTTTTGGAAGCTCTTTATGGTAAAAGCTTGGAGGAGCTAGTTGTGGAGCAGGTTTTAAATCCTCTCCAATTGCTTTCCACCGGTTACGGGCCTTGGCCAGGTGCTGTCCCCACTCTCAAAGGGAATCACACTGGTCAAGTTCATGATCCAAAGGCCCAAGTACTGGGCCCCCACACAGGTAGTGCGGGACTCTTTTCCAATCTAGAAGATTTAGAAACCTATGTACTCAGTCAACTAGACGATGAAAGTTCCTATCTAGATAGCATTCATGGTTCCGACTCGGCTAACCCTCGAAGTATGGCTTGGCGCAGAGAAGGTGACTGGTTAGACCACACAGGCTATACTGGCACTTTCATACTCCTCAATCGTAAGACAAAAGAAGCAGCTATTTTTCTATCCAACCGAACCTACTGGAAAGATGAGAGGGCCCAGTGGATCCAAGATCGAAATGAACTCATGGACTTGATTCGACAAAGAACATGTTAAACTAGACGAAGTAAGCGGCCGATGGTCGCTTTTTTGTCAGTTTCATCTTTTTTGAAAATCCTCCACAGGGGTGGTGAAGGATCTTTATACGTAGCTGATTTCAAAATCAGAATACACGCGGAATTTCAAAAAAATGACGAGGAAAGCCGCTGTTGAATAGTAAGTTTAAGGAGCTTAGGACAACGTCATACTCGTTACATTTCAAAATCTGAATATGTGAATCCTCTTCGCCGAACCCCTTTGATTGCGTGCCTTGCACGCTTTAGCGATAATATTCAACAGGTCTCCCAGACCTGTTGAACTATCTTCATCGGATTGATTGCAAGCGATGCTTGCTTCATTACCTATAAATTTTAATCCAATTCCTGGATTAAAATTTATTTCAGATTTCGAACTATTTCGAGTATCAGTTTGAAATCCAATGAGTATGAAATGAAGAGAATAAAAAACCAGGCTGGTTAACCAGCCTGGAAAGGGGGATTGATTAAGCCAAGGCGTCGTCCATTGAAAGAACTTCGTGGAAGACACGTTGTGTCAATTCAGTTTTTTGTTCAGGAGTGAGGTACTTGGTGTTGACACAGTAACCTGAAATCCGGACGATGACATCTTCACCAGACATGATCTTGTCATAGACATCTGAAAGGTCCATAACGTTCAAGTTAACGTGTTGGCCACCGTTTTCGAAGTAGGCATCAAGGATGGTTACCAAGTTGTCTACTTGCTCATCACGGGTTTTACCAAGGGCACGTGGAGATACCTGAGTTGTGAGGGAAATTCCGTCATTTGCGTGTGCAAAATCAAGTTTTGCCAAGGAGTTCAAGTTTTGGAGCCAGCCACCTTTAGATTTAGGCGATGGGTTGGCTCCTGGTGAGAAGAACTCAAGTTCGCTTGTATTGACGGTACCATCTTCGTTGAGGAAAACTCCGCGGTGAACTGGGGAGTGACCAGTTTGTTTAGAGTAAGCAACGTTAGAAGTGATGGTCAACAAGGATACGGTTGCTTCCGCGTTTTTGTAAAGTTTATGGCTTGCAAGGCGGCTGTGGAAGGCTTCTAAGAGCCATTCTGCGATAGCATCTACACGGTCATCATCTTCCCCGTAACGTGGGTAGTCCCCAATTGTTTCGTAGTCGTAGATATAGCCATCTTCGTCACGAATTGGTTTAACGGTTGCGTACTTAATCGCAGATAGAGAGTCAACTGTATTGGCAAAGCCACAGATACCGAATCCCATGTTTGCCCCTTGATGGGTTGGGAGGAAGGCCATTTGGGCTGCTTCGTAGTTGTATTTATCAGTCATGTAGTGGATAATATTAAGAGCATCCACATAAGTATCTGTGAGCCAGTCAAGCGACTCTTCGAAGTTTGCTTTAACCTTGTCAAAGTCAAGAATCTCATCACGGATTGGTTCGATGTCGAAGACCTTGTAGTCTTTGTGAACATCATCAAATCCACCGTTTAGACCAGTGAGGAGAGCTTTCAAGACATTAACCCGGGCACCGAAGTATTGGATGTTGTGGCTTTGGTTTTCGTTTTCAGGATCCAAAGGAGACACACAACATGAGATACAGCTCATTTCGCCGTAACCTTCTTTCGCCATTGTGGTAACCCCTTCGTACTGGATAGATGAGTGTTTATGACTCATATCCATACAGTAGCGACGGAAAGCATATGGTAATTGGTCTGTCCAAAGAACGGTCAAGTTTGGTTCTGGTGAGTTACCGATGTTATCCAAAGTGTTCAAGAAACGGTAGTCCATTTTGGTTACACGATGGCGTCCATCTGTCCCCATACCAGCCATAGAGGTAGTGATGAAGGTTGGGTCTCCAGAGTACAGTTGATCGTAAGCTTTTGTACGAGCAAATTTAACGGTACGGAGTTTCAAAACAAAGTCATCCACGAATTCTTGGATTTCTGATTCAGTGTAAGTGCCACGCGCCAAGTCCCGTTCTGCATAAATATCCAAAACGATTGGAACACGTCCAAGGGAAGTAGCGGCACCGTTAATGACACGAGCTGCTGCCATGAAGGCAATGTTAGTCCATTGGATAGCTTCTTTGGTGTCCATGGCTGGGCGACGAACATCTACACCATACAGATCACCAAGAGCAACAACGTCTTTAAGAGCCTGGTACTGAAGATTGACTTCTTCACGAAGACGGATAGTGTCTTCGTCGATTTCTGTCAAGGCGTTCCAGTCATCGACTTTCTCAGCCATGAGGAAGTCTGCACCATAAAGTGCTAGACGGGCATAAACCCCGATAATCCGTCCACGAGAGTAAGCATCTGGCAAACCAGTTACGGTATGGGCGTGACGAGCCCGACGAATATTTGTGGTATAGGCACGGAAGATACCATCGTTAACGGTAGTCGCATACTTGGTGAAGATTTCATGCAAGTGTGGGTCTGGCTCATAGCCATTTTCACGAAGGGTAGTTTCCGCCATACGGATTCCTCCCTTTGGCATGAAGCTTAGGCGGAACAATTCAGAGTTTTGCAGACCAAAGATAAGCTCATTGTCCTTGTCAATGTAGCCAGCAGGGATGTCTGCGATAGAAGCAACACGGTCAGTGTCCATTGGGAAACGAGTTGCTTCGTAGCCAGCCTTAGTCTCTTCAATAATCTTCTTGATGTGAAGGGAACGCTCGGTTGGACCTGCTAAGAAACTCTCATCGCCATCGTATGGAGTGTAGTTTGCCTGTACGAAGCGAGACACGCTGACCTTTTCTTTCCAGTCAGTCCCTTTAAAGCCTTCCCAGGCTTTGTCAAAAATGTCTTGAGTTTCTACAGTTGTTTTAACGACCATATGGTATACCTCATCATCTTTCTAGTCATAGACACTCTCCAAAAAAAGCAATCTATGGAATCTCTCTTGCCTAGTGAACCGTCAGAGTCTAGATTGATTTTTTTATGAGAACTGTTATAATTACACTTTGATTATAACACAAAGTAATCGTTTTCAACAACGAAAATGCGAATTGTAAGGGGTTTCTGATATAGTACAGTTTTTGAAAAAATAAAAAGTGTACTATATCTGTCCTATTGTAGAGAGGAGGTGAAAAGACTGTGCTCATTTTCCCGTTATTAGATGATCAGTCCCGTAAAATTATTCATATAGACATGGACGCTTTTTTCGCAGCGGTTGAGGAAAGGGATAATCCTGCGTTACGGGGAAAACCTGTCGTGATTGCGCGAGATCCTCGGGTAACCGGTGGTAGGGGAGTTGTCTCGACAGCTAATTATGAGGCTAGACGTTTTGGCATTCACTCTGCCATGAGTGCCAAGGAAGCCTATGAACGTTGTCCCCAAGCAATCTTCATCCAAGGAGATTATGCCAAATACAAGGCTATTGGACTAGAAGTCCGGGAAATTTTTCGGCGCTACACGGACCTCATCGAGCCTATGAGTATTGATGAGGCCTATCTAGATGTAACCGAGAATAAAATTGGCAGCCAATCTGCGGTAAAGGTGGCTCGTCTTATTCAAGAGGATATTTGGAGGGAGCTGCAACTAACTTGCTCGGCAGGGATCTCCTATAATAAATTTCTGGCTAAGTTAGCGAGTGACTTTCAAAAACCACGAGGGCTAACGGTCATCAAACCTGGGGAGGCCCTGGACTTTCTGGCTCCTTTACCTATTGAAAAATTTCACGGTGTTGGGAAAAAAAGTGCTGAACGCCTGCGTCAAATGGGTGTGGAAACGGGAGCTGATCTTTTGGAAGTATCTGAAATTGAGCTCATTGACCGCTTCGGACGATTTGGCTACGATCTCTATCGCCGTGCTCGTGGCATCCATAATGCTCCTGTCAAACCCAATCGTATTCGCAAATCTTTTGGTAAGGAGAAGACCTACGGTAAGTTCCTACGCCAGGAAGCAGATGTCCGTAAGGAGCTCCAAGGTTTAGCGCAACAGCTAGCAACCAATCTGGAGCGGGAAGATGTGCAGGGGAAGACAGTGGTACTCAAGATTCGATGGGAAGATTTTCAAACCTTGACCAAGCGCGTTTCCCTAGACAGATCAGTTTTTCAAGAAGCTGATTTACTGGAACAAGCCCTGGCCCTGTATGAAAGCATCGAAGAGAAAGATAAGGCCATCCGTCTCCTTGGAATCACCCTTACAAACCTAGGTAAGGAGCGAGAAGAAGACCTATTGGACAACCCTGAAGAAAAAGAAACCGCCGATCATGAAGCCCTCTAAAGGGTGGAGTTATCAGCGGTTTCTTCTTGAATGTTGCAAAAGAGTGGATAGCTATTTCATACTTAACGAATTTCAAAATCAGTTTGTTATGTTTCAGTTCGTTCGAATATTGGCCGAAAGAACTCTGTCAGGTCAGCTTCGGTCAGGCCAATCATGGGATCAATCTGGTCCCAATTCTCATTGGTTAGGATTGAGGCTTCCAAAGTTATGGATACTTCTTCCACAGTTTCAACAGAGTTTTCCACAGTGCTGTGGATATCTTGTGGATAAACTGTGGAAAACCTTTGTGAAAGATAGGTCTGGCGTTGGGTTCCGAGGTTTTCCACAGAATAGGCGTAGGCTGTGGACTGGCCGAGGAGGATGAGTTTACTTTTAGCACGGGTAATGGCTGTATAGAGAAGGTTGCGTTGAAGCATACGGCGATTGGCCATTGTCAAGGGAAGGATGACGACAGGGAATTCACTTCCCTGGGACTTGTGGATACTCATGGCATAGGCTAGTCGAATTTTGTACCATTCTTTGCGGGGGTAGGTGACTTCACTCCCATCAAAGTCCATCCGGATTTCATCTTGGTCGGAATCACTATAAGCCGCAGGGATGAGTTCTGTAATGGTGCCTAAATCTCCGTTGAAGACATTCGCTTCGGCATCGTTGACGAGGTGGATCACTTTATCCCCAAGCCGATATTGGCCTTCAGGCCCATCGAATGCTTGTTGCTTATTCTTTAAAGGATTGAGAAGGTTTTGCATGAGTTGGTTGATAGCATCAATCCCAGCATGTCCTCGGTACATAGGAGCTAAGACCTGAATATCTTTTGCGGCTATCCCGCTCCGCAAGGCGGCATTAACGATGCGCTCAATTAATTGAGGGATATGTTCGGGCCCAGTTTCAAAATAGGAGCGATCTGCTTTTTTTTCTTGAAAATCATGGGGAAGTCGACCGTGTTTGATGTCATTGGCCAAGTGAACAATAGTGGACTCGGCATCCTGACGGTAGATTTTTTCTAACTGAATTTTGGGAATTGCCTCGACTTCCTGTAGGTCCGCCAAAACTTGACCAGGACTGACAGATGGAAGTTGGTCGGCATCGCCAACCAACAAGATTTTGGTATGATTGGCTAGATTTTGAAAGAGCTGATGGGCCAGCCAAGTGTCGACCATAGAAAACTCATCGACGATCAAGAAGTCGGTATCTAAAGCTTCATCCCGAGTGCTGACTTCTTCATCTGCCACCATGCCTAAATGACGGTGGATGGTCGCTGAGGGCAGTCCGGTTAGTTCGTTCATTCGTCGAGCTGCCCGGCCTGTTGGTGCGGCCAGCATAATGGGTAAATCTTTGGCCTTCAGGTCAATCTTGTGTAATTTGGCGTAGACTGCAATAATACCGTTCAAAACCGTGGTTTTTCCTGTCCCGGGTCCTCCGCTAAGAATAAAGATGGGTTGTTGAATGGCCTGGAGAATGGCTTCTTTCTGAACAGGGTCATAGGTGATGGCCAATTCTTCCTCTATTTGCGTGATCAGCTCTTGAATAGTGGCTGCATCTGTTTTTTTATCAGTATTTTGGTCCCGGGCTTCTAGCAGGCGAAGAAGGTGATTGGCAATTCCTTCTTCCGCAAAGAAGAGACTATTGCTGAAGATTTTGGTATCCACATGTTGGATTTTATCCTCTTCCAGCAGGTGGGTTAATTCTGTTGCAATAACCTGTGGATTAATGGATTCCTGCCGTGCTTCTTCGAGGAGGACCAGAGTTTTTTCCAATAGTGGTGCTGCCTCTAGATAGGTATCCCCAGATTCTAAGCTGTGTTGGAAGAGGCTGTGGATAATTCCTGCTCGAAAGCGTTCTGGCGAGTTGGTCTCGATTCCTAAGCGTTCAGCAACTTGGTCAGCAATGACAAAGCCGACCCCCCGTATATCTTCAACCATTTGGTAAGGGTTGTCTTTGATGACGGTGAGGGTACTCTCTTGGTAGGTGTCGTAGATTTCCACCGCCAAGCGATTAGGGATCCCTAAGTCTGCTAGCTTGGCCAGCGCTTGTTCCAGACCGTAATTGACTTTAAGCGTTTGAACGAGAGCGAGGCGATTGGCTTTGGATAAGCCCTTAATCCCTTCCAGTTTTTCAGGATGGTTGAGTATTTCATCGATGGGATTTTCAGAGGAGTAGATTTCTAGAATCCGCTTGGCCGTTTGTTGGCCAACTCCTTTAAATTGAGGACCAGAAAAAAACTTGACCAAACCTTGAGGACTAGGTTTTTCACGTTCGTATCGGCTGGTATTGACCTGCTCGCCGTAGCGAGGGTGTTGGACCAATTGCCCATAGAAGCGATAAGAACTCCCCTCTACAATAGTCGCAAAGGTACCGGTGATAATGACTTCGGTTGCAGAATAGTCAGAATCCGTTTCATCCAGATCTACCAAAAGGATTTTAAAGTAGTTGTTTTGGTTTTCAAAAATAATTCGCTCCACACGACCAGAGAAATAATGTTCCATCAGAATCCCTTTCTAAATGAAATAAGGAGATTGAGACTATATGGGTCCCAACCTCCTTAGAAGTACATGTTTATCTCCTTCCTAAAGTAAGGAGGAAGTTTTACTCGTGGAGAAGTTTAAAGCTGTTAAAAGGCCAAAAGCGTAGGACTACTTCACCTTTGATTTGGTCTGCTTTAAAGGTGCCGACGTCGCGACTGTCTTTGGAGACAATCCGATCATCCCCTAGGAGGTAATACTCTCCTTCTGGGACGGTTACGCTAAAGTCTGTCTGGCCATCCCGGTTCACGGTAAAGGCAGGAGAGGCTTGGGCCAGTGATTGGAAGTACTTACTATAGGAGTAAGTGTTTTGAAGCTTGTCAGCCTGGAAGGCAGCCTTGTAATCGGCTAAATAGGTTTCTTCAACTTCCTCACCGTTTACATAAAGGGTGTCCTGCTTAAATTCGATTTGATCGCCGGGCATCCCGATGACCCGCTTCACAATTTTCTTTTCTTTGCCATTGTCATCAGTCTCTGTTGCAACCACGATATCATAGCGGTCAATTTGATTCTGGTTGAAAACAATCAGATGTTGGCCTTCAGCTAGAGTTGGATCCATGGAGTGTCCTTCGACCCGGACCGCTTCCCAGAAAATAAGGCGGGAGACGAGGATTCCACCAATTAAGAGGAAAAAGACGAGGGTATCGATCAGTTGCCGTAATCGGCTGTTTTTTTGCTTTTTGTTCTTTTCAGCTCTACTTGCCATAGTCATCCTTTCTTGCGTAAGCCTTGTCAACCATGATCTGACAAGACGCCATTCTTCGTACCTAGGTAGGCAACACCTATTGTACCATATTTATCATATATTCCGCGAGAAGAACCAAAGTCCTTTTTATTTGAAAAAACAGAAGACTTTCTGATTGGCAACAGCAGGAGCTCGAGGCTTCCGTTAGTGTAAAATAATTCTCGGTAGCCGATTGAAAAAAATAAAAAAGTCCTATATCCTAGGAAGTGCAAAATCAACCCGAAAGGATATAGAACCTATGACTATTGTATCAGAGATTTTCGAGAAATTAAAGGACTGTCAAAATTTATCCGAAGTTGAGGAAGTTTTTTCATTGCTTTTTTCTGAGTTATTCATAGATTCTCTAAGCCACTGTCTAGAATTGCTGGATAAATTTCTGATTCAGCCCTATTTAGAAGATGGTTGGTCTATTGATCGTTTGGAGGAACGTCAGATAACCTTTTTGTTTGGTA
>NZ_JAEMED010000042.1 GCF_016458205.1 Streptococcus sp. 121
CCAAGAAATTCCCGTATCCTGCGATTGTCAGCGTGTACTTGCCGTCTTTTTCCTGTTTGTCAATGACCTTGCCAATCGTGAGACCAGCATACGACTGTCTCAACTGTACCTGCCCCATCTCCAAACGGTCCACTTTCTGCTCTAGTTCGTGAAGCTGGACCCCGAAATGGAGCATGATCACAAATATGAATACCATTAGAATCCAGACGCCGAACAACGCCGCTTCTTTTATGTTTTCTTCTCGTTCAGTCATTCACTTCTCCTTTCAGATGATTTTTCAACCGCTTCACGGTTCAACCAAATCGTATACCCAGCTTCTGTTTGAAAAAGGATAAGAGTTTCATCGATGGTCGCGATTGTTCCTCTGAGGTTGATTTTGTCGCCTGCCTTTAAATTTCCAGAGATGGAAAGCGATTTGCCTGAATAGCCTAAAAGATAACCAACGGGAACACCGAAATAATCAGCAAGCACCTTAGCTTTTTCAGAATTCATAGAATGCTTATCGTTTTCCCAGTTTGATATGGTCAATTTAGTTGTCCCAATAATATCCGCTAACTCTTTTTGAGTTAGTTTTTTTTCTGTTCTTAATTCTTTCAACCTGTTCATAATCAAACTAATCCTTCCGATTGTAGCCATCTCTAGAATCAGACTGACCTATCAATCCCGCTGCCTCCATTTGCCAGACACGCTCCATAAACAATTTCCTGCACTTCTTTTTCTCGAAAGGCGTTCGCTGGCGCTTGATTTCTAGCTCACGCTCTTCCGACGTTCCATTTAGCACTTTCGATCCAGGTCTTCTACCTGAATAACCTTCGCGAAAAACATTCTCGTATTCTTCTATAACTTTGTTTGTCAACTTCTTCGTAGTCCTTAATTTATGAAGGGCATATCGTTTCAGCTCCTCTTTTGAAAATGTCGATATCATAGCAGCGATTACATAAACGGGCGGCAATACACCTCTTTTTCGTGATTGATAGTAATTGGCCAAAATATTTGCGTCATATTCACCTACGAGAAGTGTTTTCCAATCGATTTGATTTTTGTGATTTCTTGGCGCAAATCGATCAACTTCCTCATAAAATTGTTTAGTTATTTCATCCATCTAAACCTCCACCATCTTGAAATCATAGACTGAATGCTTATTCTTATCTATCCATTCCATGGCTGCAGTGCGATCAACGAAATACTTGGAATCTCGATACTCACCTTCAAACCAGTATTCAACTACATAATGTTTCATAAGTCCTCCTTCACATCATTTCCTTTGCTTTTCCTTCAAGCCACTCAAATATGAGTGAACATTGACTTCTTACTAACTCATCATCACCATACTTTTTGCAGAGAGCTCCCATGGACTGAACTACCCAGCGCCAGTAGTCATCAGTCGCAAAGCCAACTCTAGCCATGACTTGATTGCTCTGTCTCATCCAGTTTGGGACTTCTACTTCAAAGAACTCTACATAATTCATTCAAGCTCCTCCACTAACACATAGATACCAACGACATCAGACCAAAATTTTTCGACTATCTCACTAGCGACTTGTGCATCATCGGTCCAATACCCAAGGTCCGTCATACAATCCTTTAATAACTTTTGAAGGTTATCTGTATCAGGTTTAGTCGTTTTGTACTGACCGTTTCGTTTTCCTTTGACAACTGGAAACAACCATTTGACAGTCAGCCTAATTGGTCCACCCATTCTATGATTTGGTACATGCTGGCTAAGAGCAGACATTAATTTACTCCTAGCCTCTTGCAAGTCTTTTGGTTCATAGAAATAAGGTTTGCCATTTCTGACTCCGACTTTTTTCTGTTGATGAGTTGTCGTTGGAATTTTCTTCATCGGTAAGAAAAATTCAATTGTCATAACCCTCTCCCACATTTATTTTAGTTTTCATTTCCATAGACAAAACTTCTAAGTCCAGAGTGAAGGACAGGGTTACAGGGTTACAAGGGGCGGATGCATAGCCCCCTTGTACCTGTACCTGTTCTTCTGGACCTCTAGGGACATTTCCCAAATATTCTTCTTTCGGAGAAAGAGAATATTCTGTCCCTGGGTTTGTCCCTCGGACATTTTCGATTAATTATCGACTTTGTCCCTCATTTTGTCTCTGATTTTTACCTCTCAGGGACACGGACATTTTCGATTATTTTGTCTCTAGGGACACGGACAAACTCGAATACGCTATTCGACTTTGTCATTCGATTTTGTCTGTCCCTGTCCCTTGTCCCTCTGTGATAATTTCACAAACTTGCTTGTTTTTGACTTCATATCGACCTGAATCTTTGAGCCATCTTCGAATCGTTTTTTCGCTCACGGCCTTCTCTTCAGTAGAGAAATACCCAACCAAATCATCCAAAGAAACCGGATTGATTCCATCGTTTAAACTACTCATAGCTGTTTCAATCTTCTCTGACCTATCTTGCTTACGATTTTCAGGTGATTTCTTCTTCTCGAAGTTCTTCTTCCAAGGAGAGTTCTTCCCGTTAGTTGAATCCTCTAACTGAATATCTGCCAGTACTCCAGATTGATCCACACTGTGGACCGGATAGCTGAACCACATATTGACTGGAGCGAATTTCGCAAACTCACGAAGTGTTCCTTCAACTCGCCAACCAGTGCTGGTCTCAGTCGCTCGTTTGACTTCTTGAATCTTATCGAGATATGGCTTTTTGACTAAGATGTCCGAGATGGCTTTCTCAAAGTGTTTCTGCATTTCTGCTCGACTCTCAAGATCATCCAGTGAAACATGTTGCTGATAGTAGTCCAAGGCCTGTTCTTGTAAGGCCTCTTGGTAAACCTTAGCCGTAGCCTTGTTGGTCCGCATTTTAATCAGCTCATCAGTCAATTCAAGCTCTACTAAGTCAATGAGGGCATCTGGGTCTCTCGCAAATACTCCAGAGCCACTAGCTCGGTCCATGGACTTCTTGCCGCCCTGGGAGCCTTTCGAGTGATGGTGACAGTAAATCACACTACAACCTAACTCAGTCGCCACCTTATCAAATTGATTGGTGAAATGAGCCATTTGGTCTGCGGAGTTTTCGTCACCCGTCAAAACCTTGTAAATAGGGTCAATAATGACCGCCTGATAATTTTTCTTCAGTGAACGGCGAATCAGCTTGGGAGCCAACTTGTCCATGGGAACTGTCTTTCCACGAAGGTTCCAAATATCAATGTTTTTGATATTGTTCGGGGCAATTCCCATGGCATTGTAAACATCTTTGAAACGATGGAGGGCTGATGGTCGGTCCAATTCCAGATTGACATAGAGGACTCGCCCTTGCTCACAATCCCAGTCAATCCACTTCTGACCCTCTGCGATGGCGATAGAAAGTTCAATCAAAGCGAAGGACTTTCCTGCCTTGGACGGACCTGCAATCAACATCTTATGACCTTGGCGAAGAACACCTTTAATCAGCTCTGGCGCTAGTTCAGGTAGGTTATCCCACTCCTCTGCCAAAGTCTCCGGATCAGGAAGATCATCATTCAAATCCTCAATCCATTGGTACCATTCTTCATAATTAGCTTTACCAATATTGGTATCAATTAAAAACTGCTTTCGTCCAGCCCGAGTGACACCAGGCATGCGAGACAATCGACTAGGATTTCTGTTTTGAGTATCAATATCGAGACCGTTTTTCTTACAGATATTGTAGATATAATCAACCCGTTTTCGGTATTCCTGATAATCTCTGGCATCTACTTTGACAATGGCATGTAGTGACTTCTTACCAGAGTGGACCAGGGCCGCAATAGGTAGTTCCAATTCTTTAAAAAGGGCGTACTGCTTACCAAGTTCCATGCTATCGGACTCGACCAAGGCATAGCGGAACTCCGTAACGTTGTCATTCTTGACTCCCTTACCATCAACTGGATTAAAGCGAATCCAAGCGCCAGCTTCTTCTTTCGGATCACCAAAGACTGCTCCAATGTCATTCCCTGCATTTTGGAGAGCCTGAATCAATTCCCCTGCAGTTCGGTCATAGGCTCCAGCAGTAGGCTTGTAAATGACTCCTTTATCAGTCTCAATGGGATAGGTTTCTGTCACGTAGCCAACATAATCTGTTGATTCAAATAGGGTTTCCAAGTAGCGAAGTAACTCCCGCCCTGGTTCCCAATGAAAGGGTTCTCGGATTTCCTGGGACTCAACCCAGTTCTTATCCACAATCTTATAATCTCCAATTGTGGAATCCCAATCCAATTCGTGAGAGGGTCCGTTTGAGTTTCCTTTCGGGGTCCAACCTCTCTCCTTGGCCATCTGGG
Organism: Streptococcus sp. 121; assembly: GCF_016458205.1. Taxonomy (GTDB): domain Bacteria; phylum Bacillota; class Bacilli; order Lactobacillales; family Streptococcaceae; genus Streptococcus. The sequence goes on from NZ_JAEMED010000042.1 coordinate 4,265, forward strand.
TGATGGTAGCTCCTGTTATGCTACCAAGCCCTTCTCGTTGGAAACTATCCCACTTTTTGAAGCACTCACCCTCTTTATAGCGGCTATCTGACTGAGACCACAAATCCCAATCGGCAGCACTGTATCCTTCATACTTTAGGGCCATTCCTACATCGACCCACTCTTGGTAAGTCACAGAGGACGGCTCAATATAATCTAACAAAGGCAGTAAATCAAAATCTCTGTCTGCCATTCCTCCTCCTTACTAACTTGGCTGGTAGTCGCTTGGAACAACTCCTTTTGGCAATCTCCAACCACTGGCTGCGATACGATCAATCATGTATCGGCAATTTTCAAAACTCCACAGACCAACATTTCGGAAACCATAACGCTCTAAAAGGCGAATCTGCTTCGGTGTAGACAAGCCGTTGTCTCGGCGCTTATTAAGTCGGTCCAAGAGTTTGCTTGCCTTCCCTGCATTGCCAATCTCTTCTGTATAGATTCCATATTTCTCAAGTGCATTGATTTGTTCTTTTGATGGTGGTGCCATCTCCCAACCAAAACTTGGAACATAGTCTTGAAGGTCTTCAGCTTGGATAGACATCTCGAATTGCAATGGATCCACCAGCTTCCGCTTTTTCTTTCGTTGTTCGGCCAACAGATTAGCTAAAGCCTCTTCACGTTGAGCGACTACATCTTGAGCAGCCTGTACTTCTACTTCTTCAATGTCAAAGATAGTGCCCGCTTCTTCTTCCATGTTCTCGGTCATCTTAGCTGCCACTTCGCTATTTTCTGCGATTAAGTGGGCAGGTCGACAAAGTTCGTGGCGCTCAGTATGCCATAGGAAATCCAGCAAGAGTAAGTTCTCTTTTCCTGGTGCCAAACGAGTTCCACGCCCCACCATTTGACTGTAGAGGGAGCGAACCTTTGTTGGTCTAAGAACCACCACACAATCAACTGTTGGACAGTCCCAACCCTCTGTCAAAAGCATGGAATTACATAGGACGTTGTATCTATCCTTATCGAAATCTTCTAGGATTTCCGCTCGGTCTTCAGAAGTGCCGTTGACCTCTGCGGCCTTGAAACCTTTTTGATTCAGAATGTCTCTGAATTTCTGACTGGTTTTAACCAGAGGTAGGAAAACTACTGTTTTACGATTGGTACACTGTTTGACCATCTCATCTGCAATCTGTTCTAGGTATGGATCAAGCGCCGTTCCAATCTCACTGGCTTTAAAATCACCAGCTTGTTGACTGACGGAAGATAAATCCAAAGTGAGGGGGATTGTAACAGCAGTAATCTTAGATAGATAACCAGATTTGATGGCATCTACAATGGAATACTCATAGGCCAAACTATCAAAATAAGAACCGAGATTCTTCATGTCTCCACGGTCCGGGGTTGCTGTAACCCCTAGAACATTAGCCTCATCAAAATGCCCTAATACTCGCTGATAACCATCGGAAATAGCGTGGTGGGCTTCATCAATCACAATCGTATCGAAGTGATCTTTTGGAAATTGACTAAGTCGCTTTTCCCTCTGCATAGTCTGGACTGAACCAACCACTACTCGATACCAGGAACCAATAGAAGTTGACTCCGCCTTCTCTAGTGCTGTACCAATCCCTGTCGCATTTAGCAACTTGTCGCTAGCTTGGTCTAATAATTCTGAACGATGGGCTAGGATAAGAACTCTCTCGCCCTTTTTCACACGGTCTTCAATAATCTTAGAGAAGACAATTGTTTTTCCACAGCCTGTAGGTAAGACCAGAAGAGTTCTCTTCCGGCCTTTTTCCCATTCGGCTTGTACTGCTGACCGTGCTTCTTCTTGATACGGTCTAAGCTGCATTAGAATCCTCCAAATCCACCACTAGTTGGAGCTTGAGGTTGCGGTTGTTGCGGCATGGCTTGTTGGGGTGGGATGTTGGTTGTATTTCCTTCAAAGAAAGAACCTTGTTGCGGTGCTTGTGGTTGTACTGGAGCCTGTGGTATATCTTGTTGCGGTTGTTGGTAAGGCTGTTGGGGTGCCTGAGGTTGTTGCGGTGGAACTGATGCTTGTGGTGTGCTTGGTTGCACATTAGCATTCAGAACTTTTGTCCAATCGACTTCATCTGCATAGATCATGGATTTGATGTCATCAAATTTCTGGTCTGCATAGTTACCAGTACCCTGCCGTTTGCCGATTCGAGCAACACCTTTAGCACCGATGATATTATTCCAATTCATACGAAGGGGTTCACCATGCTTCTTCCGACCAATGGCTCCGAAGAAAGCAGACAACATCCCTTCTGTAAAACTATGAAGAAAAAGATTGTGCTTCATGCTCTTACTTCCTTCTGCTGTATCAATTGAAACCGTTACAATTGCCTTATTGCAGGCAGGTAATTTTCCAGGATTTTGTGGATTTGGTGTGTGTCTTGCCCGTTCAAAATTCGTTACGGTGAATTGATAATCTCCTGGTTCTAGTTCAATGAAACTACTACCATCAACGGTAATTTCATCTTCCCAGCTTAGTTCTCGTTCAAAATTTTGGTTAAAATCTGTCATTTTATTCTCCTTCTTTCATTTCAAATGGTAGTTGTTCATCGACACGGACATTGACTTCAATAGCCTTATAGACTTTATCCCATTCCGTAATCAGGTAATTCCAGTAATCTGGAGCAATAGCTTCAACTGGGGTGGCAATCGGATAGACATTGGTCATGTAGATAGCCGTCATCAACTCGTATTGAGTGACACCGCTTTGGATCATAAGATCTCTCAACCCCTGTGGAATCAAAGGGCTAATCTCCCCTACATCTACAACTGGTGCTGGAGATGTAGGTGCTGTCGGCTGTTCCACAGGATTAGGTCCCATCATGCCTGGTTGTGGACCTTGGACAGGCTCTGGAGGTGTCGGTTGTTGAACAGGTTCCTGGCTCACAGGGGCTGCTTGTGGTGTTTGGAATAGATGTGCAATAGCCGAATAATCCAAGGGAATCTGTTCTGGCAAGCCATGACGATTCTTAGCGTCCCAGGCAGGATGATGTTGGGTGTAGATAACCCGTTCGCCACCTTGAGCCTTTTTCTTTTTACTGTCAGTTGTCACAACAGTGGTCTTGTAGTTGGCAAAGAGGACCATATCAGCCCATTCTTTGACAATAGGAGCAGTCTGTGAACTTGTCTTCTTCCCAAGCTTCAACTCCCAACGATCATAAGCACCAAGTTCATCTGGTTGCTCGAATTTCCGCATTTGAGCGTGGGCAGTCAGCACAACATTGATACCTAACTCAACCAATTCCTGTAGTAAATCCAAGAATCGCTTCATTTCTTCGGCAGCGTAAGTGTAACCATTCCCGTATCCAAAATCTTCAATTCCTCGTTTCCCGTGTTGGTTACAAATATCCTGAACAAGCAAGGTCTCTGCCCAGTCAATGGTGTCAATGACTAAGGTTTGACAAGCTGTTGGATTGGCTTTAAGAAACGCAATCTCGTTCTTTAGCATGGTATAGCTAGTTGGTTTATCCATCCGAGCCACATCCATGTTGTCTGTGGAGCCTTCTGTATCGATAAAAACTGGATTAGGGAAATTGGCTGCAATACTTGACTTACCAATTCCTTCTGGTCCATAGATAACAACACGTTGAGCTCTAGCACGTCTTCCTTTTGTAATCTGCATAAGGTTTCCTTTCTAAAATAATGTTCCTTCCCAGGACTTCGGAGCTTGTGGCACAACAGGTTTATAGGACTCGTTTTCAACCGAGTACCCATCTTCGATGATGATAGAACACTCATCTCCCCTTGATACCCGAGTCGCAATCGCTTGTAAGCCCTCAGACTCTAGCCAAGCCCCGAAAAGCTGAAGGGATTTCTGGTCCATTTGTTCCAACTTATCAATCAGAACAAACCCACATTCTGGCTTCAACTTCCGGACAATGGCAGTCGATACCATCAGTTGTTCAGAACCAGACATGTTATCCCAGCGCTGGCCATTGTAGACCAGTTCCCCCTCTACTACTGACAGACCAGGTAGAGGGAGGTCAGCAGTCGTCAACAACTCCTGTTTCTCCTTGCGGACCGCTTCAAGTTTTTCAGTTAGATTCTTGTACTCTTGGCGTTGTGCCTTGGCATCTTCTTCTGCTTTTTCTTTACTCAAGTTGGCTCGAACCTTGAGATTGATTTGTTCGATGTCAGCAATATTCTGCTCAATTTCTGCAGTTGATTCATCCTGTAAATTAACCGCCACACTTTGGGCAGTCTCTAAATCAAGAGACAATTGTTGGAGCTGCTGCTCTGCTTCTGCCAATCTAGCCCGCAGTTGATTTACCTCATCATTCTTGAGGTTGTAGGACTGTTGAATACCAGCAAGATTTTGTCTCTTTCGTTCATTCTCACCATTTCGAGCCAAGACTTCCTGTTGTTGTAGAATCAGCTCGGAAAGACTAATCAACTCTTTTGGAGCGTCCTCATAGAATGGTTGTTCCTTAGCATACTTTTCCTTCTGATCAGCAATAACCCCAACTGCATGACGATCGTTATAAATGGTCTTCTCTTGCGTCTCTAACTGAAATAGTTGGTCTCCAACTCCGATAATTTGAAGGAGAATATCTGCCTTTTCTCTGGGGTTACTATCCATGAACTTAGGCAAGTTGATGGCCAATTCTTCCACAAAGCTATCCAGCAACTGTTGGCCAGCCTTTTGACCACTTGGATCGATAACCTTTAGGGTGGAATTCTTCCCTTTTCGCTCCACTATCAACCCATTTGAAAGGGTTAATTTAAGCGTAGGGGAAGCCATGGCTCCATCTCGTTGTGCTTGGCTAGGTTTGTATCGATTCCCTCCCAGTGCCCAAGCAATGGCATCTAGGACACTCGTTTTTCCCTGTCCGTTATCACCACCGATGATTGTCAGCCCAGAACTAGAAGGCTCTACCTTGACTGCTTTAATACGCTTGACGTTTTCAATTTCTAAACTGTTAATTGTAATAGCCATCAGTACTCCTCTCCAATAATCAAGGTGCTCTCTTCAATCACTTTCTGCTTGGTTTCGACCCGACTATGAGCAAGAGCATACTCTAAAAGTGAACTCACCACGGCATTCAAAGTTAAATCACATTCATCGGCAATTTCTGCAATTCGGTTATAGACTTCCTCTGTACATCGAATCCGTGGGTAAAATTTAGATTCTTTCTTTTTCTCTTTTTCTACAATCATTTTTTTCTCCCTAATACATTTCAATCACATTAGCTGGCTTAGCCATGGCAGCACGATCATAGTCTACTTCAAGCATCTTGTAATTCCGCTTATACTCTTCACGTTCCTGGTCGTATTTCTGCTCCAGGTCAAACTTAGCCTGTTCGTAAGCCTGAGCTTTGACTGCTGCAAGTTCAGCATCTCGTTTCTGCTTACGCTTCAAGCGTACCGCCTTGATCATGAGATGAACTGCGGATAGTGATGCGACATTAAGTGCGAAAATAATTGATAAGTTTTTGATTGTTTCTAGCATAGTTAACTCCTTAAATACCTGTTCTCATCCAATTTTTGCCGTACCATTCAATGACTGCATCTCTTGGAAATTTGTCTCGCTTGCAGTCAATTCTTGGAAAGTCTTTGTGACTGTTGAATCGACTGTCAAAAGTTGTAGTATCATCTGTTCCAAGCAACATTCGAGCACACTGCTTCTTGTTTAATTCCATCGGAAAGCTGTACTTTTCATCTGCAGCAATTCTCATCACCTTCATTGTTCTATCCATCAGACCAGCTTCAAACTGGTCCAACAGTTGATTCAAAAGCGTATCCATGGTAGAATCTCCTTAGAATATTTTGTTGTAGGCGCCAACTGCTATTGGCGTCTTTTTTCATTTACCTGACTTCTCTTTCTAATGCCCTAAGTTCTATTTCTCTAGCGACATCCTGAAATAACTTCTCACTTGCAACCCTTGCTTCACGATACGTCCTTGTGTTACTGATTAAGAAATCAGCGATTTCAATCACTTTGTCATCCATAAACTCCTTCTTTCTAGGCCTTACGACCGATTACAAAACTACAACATTTTGATAGTATGATTTCGAGTAGAAAACCTTTACACTCTTTTTACTCAAAAATATAACTAAAAGGAGGAAATATTATGCAGCGAAAATACGTTACTTCTAGCAATGTACGAAGTGTAGGTTGGGAAAATAACACTCTAGAAGTTGAATTCAACAGTGGAGCTGTCTATCAATACCACAACGTATCTCAATCTGAGTATCATTTGGTATTACAAGGATCGGTCGGATCAAATATTCATAGACTATCCAAAGTTCATTCTTATACACGCATTCATTAATCAAGTAGAGTTTCACTTGCCGGGTGGAACTCTTTTGTATCTTGGAGTGATATGCCATCTACAGTAATAATAATTTGACTATGAATGCAGTTACTCGCTAGAAATTCAACTCCTTTAGACAAACAACCAAGTAAGTCTTGACTTAATAACTTCCCACTATCAATACCTCCCGTAGTAATTTCTTTAGCATCAATAACAATTTTGCCGTCAGTATTCAAAGAGATACTGGCTTTTTCGTTTTTAGCGAGAATTTCTTTTTCCATCACTACCTCCTATCGAATCTTAAAATCTTCAATCACACGAGCAATGAATCGATTTGCTTGTGGGTTGCGCAGCTTACCATTTAAGATATTGGTCACATCTTGACGAACCATTCCGTACTGGACTGCCAGTGTTGTCATTGAAAGATTATTCTCTTTTAGATAGTCCAAAATCTTTTGACGCCCATCATTTGTGTTAGGCATAGGCTTCCCCTCCTTTTCTGTTGGTACTAAAAAACGTTCCTATCGAATGGATAGAAACGTGATACAATAATAAATGGCACTAACTATACGCCTTAGTAAGGAGGTATAGCGTATGTGCGAATTTTTCCAAATAATACTTATCGCAATCATTGAAGCTATCATTAGCTGGTTGGTGGCTCGCTGGTTAGACGACCACTTCGATAAGTAGCGCTTAGTTAGTGTTAACTAACCCAGAAAAAAAGCCCCTAAGTCCTGCCAGACCTAGGGGCTTTCTATTGGCACTAATGTGCGAACTTTTCCAATACACCTAAATCTTACCACGTTTCTATTCCATTGTCAAAGAACAATGTAAGTGAAAAAGTTAGAAAAACACATAATTTCTTGACAATTTTAAATACATAATTTAAAATTAAATCATAGAAAAAACAACGTTTTAAACACTGATAAAACATTTGATAACACAGTTTGGCGACCGTTGATATTTAGTTTTAGAATGTTTTTTGACTTCGTTTTTTTCTAACTCAATCATCTTACAAAAATTATTTTAAATTATACACTTAATTTTGTCAACAATTTTAACTGAATAATTTAAATATTTTTTGTCAATCTCTCTGAAAGGTTGATAAATCAATGTTCCCTACATTTGAAAGAATTAAAGACCTTGCAAAAAAACAAGGTCTCTCTATAAATTCTTTAGAAGAAAAATTAGGTTACAGTCGAAATACACTCTATTCTTTAAAGAAGCAAAAAGCCAGCGCTGAACGCTTGCAAGAAATAGCTGATTATTTTGATGTATCCTTGGATTACCTCCTTGGTAGAACCGATAACCCTAATGTTGCTGATGACAATATCGGCTATACTCGTGAAGATTTACGAGAGATGGCTGTCAATGCAAAAACTTTTGATGGTAAACCTCTTACCGATGAGGACGTAGAGGCGATTACCAATATTATTGAAATCTATCTAAAAGGAAGATAGCTATGTTACTAGAAGAGCTAACCGAATCACACGGTGTTTGCTTAGCATATTTTGATAATGACCTATGGCCACGACCTGGGATTTACATTGATAAAATTCAAGTCATCTTTGTTAATAAGTCACTGTCAGAAGATGCTAAGCGCCGAGTGGTTTATCATGAATTAGGTCATTTAGATCATGACTCTAGTCAATACGAACGACGACATGAACAGTTTGAATTACAAGCAAATAAAACAATGATTCGCTATCTGATGGAAGACGCAATGTCACAATTAGATGATGTCAAAGATTTTAATTACATACAGTTCATGAAGTTAAATGATCTACATACCGTTGCCGATGAGGTTATGGTTGTTGATGAATACTATAGATTAGTAAAAGCCATGTAGACAAAAGGAGATTATTATGAAAAATAGTTCTATTTGGAAAATCGTTGGAATACTTTTTATAGCTATACTTGCTCTAGCTGTTGTATTTATGCTCATGCCGTTTGTCGCAGTCGCTGGAGGAATTGGGTTCTGGTATTTCTCAAAGAAAAAACCAAATGAGAGATACAGAATGTTTTCCCTAATTGCTTTGGGAGTCGGTATTGTTGGTTCAATTTTTGCAATACCTGCATTCATCAATTCAAATCAAAACAATGCTTCAATAAATACACAAGTAACAGTCCCTAGTTCATCTTCTAGCTCTGAAAAGCAATCGTCTACACAGTCATCTTCTGAAGATAAGTCAAAAGAAAGTTCGGAAGAAAGAAGTGAGCCAAGTTCATCTTCCAGCAGCTCCAGTGAACAAGAGAAAAAAGAGTGGACAAAAGAAACTAATGCTCAATTTGCCACCTATTTGATGAATGAGATGAATAATAAACTAGCAGAGACTGGAACTCCACTATCAGTACGAGCTGAGTATAGTGATTCTAGCCTAATTTTGCTATATGTTCCTCAAGACTTTAAATACCAATCAAATACTGAAGTTCAGCAAGTTGTAGATTCTGTTTTAATTGCAAAAAATGGACTTTTTTCTAAATGGGCTACTGAAAATGGGTATGAACCAAATTCCACTAATAATCCCACACTATATGTTTACGCCGAAGATGGTACAACATTAGCTGAGGAAAGTGCGTTTTCCGGAACAATGAAACTCAAAATAGACAACAACTAACCCTCACCAACGCCGAAGCAGAAAGTCTGCTGTTTTTTTGGAGACAGGGGACTATAAGGTAAACTTTATGAAGATTGGATATAAAAAACCTAACTTAAATAAAAGGATTAGTGCTCGAACAACCGGCAAGATTAAGCGAACTGTTAATTCGTCTATTAATCCAGTCTATGGAAGTAAAGGTGTGGGATGGGTTAATGACCCTAAAAAAGCTGCATACAATAAAGTTTATAATAAAGCAACAATAAATCCCCTATCTTCACGTTCGTCTACAAATACAGACACCAGTCAAGGTTGCATAACTAGTGTGTTTGTAATATTCATAATTCTGCTCCTTCATTCAGTAATAGAGTACCTATTTTCAGGTAGTACGGATTGGTCGAATAAACAATTTTGGTTTTTAGGAGCTGTACTGATATTCTGGATTACGTTTAAAATTTTGAGGCACCGAAATAATAGATAGTACAAAAAATAACCTTAACATCTTCAATAATATAGAAAGAGGTTTCAAATCAAATGTCTGACTTAACAACTTCTCAACTTGAAAGACAAAACATCCTAAATAATACTATCGCAATTAAGCAAGCCGAAGAAGAATTCAATATTAAAGGTGTTCCTTTTGAAGGAAAGTATTATTATACAAACCAACAACTTGCTGATTTTTTTAGCGTCACAACTCGAACTATTGAGCGAATAATAGAAGGTCATTCTGATGAACTCCGATTAAATGGTTTTGAAGTCATAACAGGTAAACGTTTAGCTGACTTTAAATCTAAGGCTCAGCTGACCGACATTAATGTCGGTCAGAATACCAGAAATCTAGGTATATCAACGTTTCGTGTATTGTTAAATTTTGCAATGTTACTATCTACTAGTGATAAAGCAAAACAAATTCGTGCCCGTATAATCGATATTGTAATTAATGTCCTAACTGAAAAAACAGGCGGTTATGTAAATTATATTAATCAAAGAGACAGTAATTATTTAACTAGTGCACTAAAAGAAAACACAGCTAGGAATAAATTTACTACAGCTGTAGGTAAGTTCGTAGAGGGAAATCAGTATAAATACGCTCATCTTACCAATGCTATTTATAAAGCTATTTTCCGAGAAAATGCATCTGAGTATAGAAAAATTCTAAAATTAAAACAGAAAGATAACGTTAGACGTACTTTATATTCAGAAGTTTTATTATTAATTGCTAGTTTTGAAAACGGAATTGCTCAGGAACTTGAAGACTATTTCAATAAAAAAGGAACTCAACTTACTTTTGATGAAGCAAAGTCAATAATACAGGATTTAGCTAGTCATGCTCTTTTCGAGCCGCTATTACACGATGCGCGTACGAAAATGGCAAGTAGGGACCTTAGTTTTCGAGATGCACTTCACACTCAATTAGCAGAATATATCACACCCGTTACAGAAGAAGATTTTGAAAAATTCTTAGGAGAGCAAAGTAGATCGTTAGAAGATCAAATTGAAGAGCATCGAGAAATTTTTCAAAGACTTAAGGATAAATGAGAATGAGTAATTTTAAAACTATCTACTTTCCAATAGACAAGGCGATTCAAATTCATGATGATATGGTTATCGGAATAAGTGGAGGTCGATCAGGTACTCAAGATGTAGGTCGACTTGAAAGTGTATTATTTCATCTACAAAACGATGATTATTATCCCACTTTCGAGAAAAAATTAACACACCTTGTCTTTGCAACATCCATGTTCCATATGTTTAATGATGGTAATAAACGTTCTAGCTTAGCATTTGGTTCATACTTCTTAAAATTAAATGGATTTGATTACTTAGCTGACTATTTTATCCAAGAAATGGAAAATATTGTGCTTTGGTTAGCCATGCATTTAATTGACTATTCATTATTTGAAGAAATCATCACATCTATTATTATTTTTGATGAAATAACAGAAGATATTAAATTAAAAATCGCTCTTTCAATCGAACAAAATTCAAATAAACTCCAGTAAAATAAAATCTCCCCACACTTCCGCCGCCAAGCACAGTGTGAGGAGTAACAATCGTATAGTAAAACCCTGCAGCTACTGCCGGACCTTTTACTGTACCCATTTTAGCAAGAAATGAGGTAAAAGACAAATGGCATTCTATAAAAAATTATCTACAGGATGGCAGTATCGAATTTCATACAAAGACGCCAATGGTAAATACCGTGAGAAATCAAAAAAAGGTTTTAAAACCAAGGCACAGGCACAGTCCGCAGCAATGGAAGCTGAACTATTATTAAAAAAGAATAGTTTTGTTAACAGAGATCAAAGCCTACTTGATTATTACAAAACCTGGGCTAAAGTCTATAAGAAACCCCATGTAGCCGAGCGCACTTGGAAAAAATATGAACAAACTCAAAAACACATAGAAACCTATTTTGGAAATACACTCTTGCGTGATATAACACCAACCCGTTACCAAGAAATCGTAAATCTATTTACTAGCAAATATTCTCAGGAAACAGCCGATAATTTCCACTACCATATCCAATCTGCTGTAAGAATAGCCGTCCGAGAAAAAGTTATTGATACTAACTTCTGTGATGGAGCTGTTGTCAAATCAAACATCAACAAGAAAGCTATTGAAAATAAATTCCTAGAAGAAACTGAGTACCTTAAACTAATTGAGGATAGTTATAGTAAAAGTCAATACGCTTCTTATTTTTTAATTTATTTAGCAGCAGTTACAGGCATGCGCTTCGGGGAACTTCTCGGACTAACTTGGGATAATGTAGATTTTAATAATAAGATGCTTCACTTAGATAAGAGCTTTGATTATACTGATAGTAAAGAATTCATTCCCTTAAAGTCAAAAAGCTCCAAACGATCTATACCCATTGATAGAAAAACTTTGAACCTGATCCAAAAACGAAGAGATAAAGAAGAATTCAATAGCAGTCAGAATAGAATTATTGACGGTGTTAGCAATGCGGCGGTCAATAAGATAATTAAAAAAATTGTCAATCGGCCAGTAACTATTCATTCTCTAAGACATACTTACGCAAGTTTCTTAATCTCAAAGGGTGTCGACCTAATTTCCGTTTCCCAGATTCTAGGGCATGAAAATTTAAACATCACATTAAAAGTATACGCTCATCAACTAGAAAATCTCAAAAATAAAAATAACGATCGGATACGAAACATATTTGATGATTTCGGACGAATTTCGGACGAAAGAGTCTGAATCCCTGTGAAATCAATACCCTTAAATCCGTCTACCGCCTTTAATAACCCCTTTTATCCGAATTTATACTGATGAAAAGCCCGAAAAATCGGGCTTTTTTGATTTTTGAGTGGGATAAAGGTGAAAAAGTTGGTGGGCAAAATTGGGTAATAAAAACCTCTTCGAAACATGGAAGAGGAATATATTAGAAAATCCATCGAATTTTCGTAGCTAAAAAAAACACGAGTTTCCAAAAAAGCACCTAAATTACTCTAGTTGCTTTTAACTTTCTAGTGACAGCAAGACCATATTTATATTTTCTTAGGTAGACTACACTTAAATCCCCAATCTTGGCACAGAACTTCCTGGTTAATCACAAATTACAAATCTATTTATGCAATCTAATTGACAGCTAGTTCATTCGGAAATCTTTTAATTCTCGATCATGGTAAAAGAGAAAGGCAGCAAGGAGGTCCGGTAGCGCAATGAGCAGCAAGACTAAGCTGAGATTCCAGTCAAGAAGGATACCGGCCAGAATACTCCCGAGTGGCATACCAAGGGTAATAAAGGAATCAACCGCTGTGTTGACCCTCCCCAGCAATTCCTTAGGCGGGATTTGTTGATAGAGGGCGTTGAAGAGGATATTAAAAATACCCTTGGAAAGATGACAAACAAACAATAGAGTCAGACTAACCAGGTAGTTTCTGAAAAACATGGCCCCCATCCAGCAGAGGGCGTTAAGAGCTAAGGAAAGGCCAATAATCTGATTTGCTTTCATGTACTTGACGAGAATTGGAGCCAACATATTGCCACAAATGCCACCCAACCCAGAGAGCGTCAGAAAGAGGCCGTAAAAGATTGAGCCATTAAAGTACTGAACTGAGACCAGGGGGACTGCAACGGTTTGAAAAGCCGTGAAAATATTGATAACTAGTAGTAAGCTGGAGGTTTTTAGCAATAACTTATTTCCCATGAGGAATTGGGTCCCCTGACTCAATTCCTTTTTATAATCAGACAAGTCGAATTTTTCCGTATCTGTCTGTTTTTTAAATTTGAATTTAAAAATTAAAACCAAAAAAAGAGCCAGAGAGAAGACGCCGAGATCCAAGCCTAAAAGAAGGGTAAAGCCAAGGACGGCCTGGAGAATAGAGGAAATTGCGTTGAAAATTGAATCCAACACTTTATAGGAAATAGAGAAGAGGGAATTGGCAAAGACCACCTGATTATAATCCACCACCTGCGGGATGAGGACATCCTCCAAGACATAGCTGATCGAGCTTGCCATAACGGATAGGAAAACCAGCACCATCAACAACCAGAAGGGGATCTGCTGTATGAAGACGAGCAGCAATCCAACTGCCACCATCTGCACCAGAATTGAGCCAAAGAGAATTTTCTTGGGATTGGCACGATCAATCAAAGGTCCGAAAAAATCAGTAACAAATCCGGTAAATAATTAATCGCAATAAAAATCCCCAACAAGAAGCTCGATGCATACCGTTCATTGATATGCCACAAAGCTGCAATATAAAAGATACTATCCGCCAGATTCACCACTAACCGAATGACCAGCAATTTCAATAAATTTCTCATTTCCCTCTCTCGCTTAACACCCAATCTGAAGTATAATTTTTCAATAGAAACTGCATCAAATGATATGATGCACCTTTGTATACTCCAGGACAAATTTTAAAAACATACTGATGTGTATCCAGAATACCAAAATATTCTACTGTCAGATTCCTAAAACCGAAACTATTTCTTGCATAATACTCAGTCAAGTTCAAAATCTGAAACCAACCATTGTCTTCGGACAATGGTTTTTAAATCTTCCCAATGTAAACCTCTAATGACTGTTCCTAATTGATCGATGACTGCTTCAAGTGAAGAAAACACCTTATTCTTAAAGCCTCGTTTTCGAATTTCTGCCCAAACCTGTTCAATTGGATTCATTTCTGGTGTATATGGCGGAATGAATTCAAAACCTATATTGCTAGGGATAACTAATTCCTGAGATTTATGCCATACTGCATTATCCATAATTAATAAGATGTAGTCATCTGGATACTGTTCAGAAAGCTGCTTCAGGAATTCGTTCATCCAAGCTGAATTACAGCCACCAGCTATTATGAAGAAAGATTCCCCAGTAAAAGCATCGACAGCTCCATAACAATAACGATATTCTCGAATATGGTGGCTTCCTACTATAGGACGGTGTCCTTTGGGAGCCCAAGCTTTCCCAAGTTTACTAATACGCCCAAAACCAGCCTCATCTTGATACATCACACGAACTTTGTTGTAGCGTCTACTGTGTTTAAAGCGCTTTCTCAACTTCCGGAATTTAGATTTTATTTTTTCTACCATTTGTCAACCATTTTTCTAAAAATAGGACAATTTATTTGGCAGATTGATGCCTGCTGAGCCTAGTTGTGAAGCAAAGAGAAGGGGATTTTGTGTCAAGGCCTTGAGCGTATGCGTGCCTTTACACTGAATCTTCCTTCTCTTTATAATTGGCTTGCTCACAGGCAACTTTTATGTAATTTTACTCCCAAAATAAAGATAACTACCTAAAAAGGGTACACTGAAACAGCACCCTGATTTGCCATTTTTTTCACAAGGTGCTACAATGTTATGGCATAAGTTTCTTTATCGACTTTTTGTGATATTGTAGTCGTAAAGTTTGTTATGCGTTATGAGGTAATGTATCGTTCGTATTAGCCGATGCATTGAGGCAATCGCATGTGGTTTCTTAGAACCCTTTGGCGATTGTCTTTTTCTTTTCTCATAAAAATCCGCAATATTACAGGGTTTAGTACGACTAGCTGAAACAATATTGTGAATACACTTGAAGAGAATTTTACGGGCATAGGGGTTCCCACGTTTTGTAATGTGTTCTCTAGCTAGATAGTTCCCTGATTCATAATGTCTG
>NZ_JAEMED010000043.1 GCF_016458205.1 Streptococcus sp. 121
TGCTGTTTCTTTACGTGTATGTCCCTCTTTAACATATTCAAGGACACGTTTTCTAAAATCAATTCCGTATGCCATAGGAATAGTATACCACATACAGTTTATAATCTAAAAGACTATATTACAAAGCAGCTTGCTGATATAACTTTCCAAGAAAGTTTCAAATAAGTACGGCAAAGTTGACAAAAACTTCGTTTTTTTAACTAGAATCTCAGACAGTCTGCTAGACTGTCTGACCTGACAACGGTTAAATTTGATTTTCAAAGAGTATAGAGTTACTTGTAAGGGCTTTTTTCCTTGATAGACCTAGAATTTTTGGCTGACATAGTGTACAATAGAAGGAAGTTTTTTGAAACAGGTAGGAATATGAATATTCAACAATTGCGGAATGTAGTGGCCTTGGCCAATAGTGGCACCTTCCGAGAAGCAGCGGAGAAGTTGTACATCAGTCAACCAAGTTTATCTATGTCTATTCGGGATTTGGAGCAGGAGCTTGGCTTTAAGATTTTTAATCGGACGAATTCAGGGACATTCTTGACCCAAAGGGGGATGCCTTTCTATGAAAAGGCTAAGAACTTGGTTCAGGAATTTGATGTCCTAGAAAACCAATACCAATCACCAGAAGAAGCAACGGAGTTTTCTGTGGCGGGTCAGCATTATGACTTCTTACCCGATATTTTAAATAAGTTAGCGAATCTCTGGCCTGAACATCGAGATTTTCGTTTGTTTGAATCCACGACTTTGCAAATCCTAGATGAGGTCTATAAGGGACACAGTGAGATTGGTCTCTTTTATTTGAACAGTCAAAATGAAAAAGGGATTCAGCAAAAGTTACAGAAAATGGATTTGGAAATACAAGAGCTATTTTCATTTCCAACTCATATTTATCTAGCGGAAAATCATCCCTTGGTTGAAAAAAGCGAGATTTCCATGTCAGACCTGGAGAATTACCCTACGGTTCGCTTTACCCAAGAAAAAGATGAGTACCTCTATTATTCTGAAAACTTTTTTGATACCTCAACGAGTCCGGTGCTTTATGAAGTAACGGATCGGGCAACCTTGAATGGTCTGTTAAAACGGACCCATGGCTATGCGACAGGATCTGGCTTCTTAGACAAGGAAGTGAGTCCGGGGATTGTGGCCTTGCCGGTCAAGGAAGGGCGTAAGAATACCATGGTTTGTACTTACCGTTCAGGTACTGAGTTGTCAGCCATTGCCCAGGACTTCTTGGAATTGCTAGTTGAAGCAGCAGAGGAGATTGGTTATGTCTAGAAAAGTATTATTGTTGATTCTCGGCTTTTTCTTGATAGTGGGCGACCAACTTTTGAAATCCTGGGTCGTGGACCATATTGCCATTGGCGAACAGTTAACCTTTTGGCCGGGAATTATGGATTTGACCTATTTGCAGAATCGAGGAGCCGCATTCTCGATGCTTCAAGGACAGTTTTGGTTTTTCTTCTTAACAACCGCTTTGGCCATGGGAGCCGCTGGCTACTACTTTTTCAAGGCTAGAGCCAATCAATGGGAGCGTCAAGTTGGTTTGGCTTTAATGATGGCTGGGGGTATTGGTAATTTTATTGATCGGGCTAGCCAAGGTTTTGTGGTTGATATGTTCCAACTCACCTTTATCGATTTTGCCGTTTTTAATCTGGCAGATACCTACTTAACTGTTGGAGTTGCTATTTTAATTTTAGATCTCTTAAGGGAGGATGTAGATGGAGTTTAAGGTAGAAATAGGTGGAGAGCGCCTGGACAAGGTCTTGGCTGAAAACACAGCGTTATCTCGAAGCCTGGCCAATGAACAGATAAAGGCTGGCCTTGTTCTCGTGAATGGTCAGGCTAAAAAGCCGAGGTATGCTGTCGCGGAAGGGGATATCATCTCTTATCAACTGCCAGAACCGGAGGAATTGGATATCCAGCCGGAGAATCTTCCTCTCGATTTAGTCTATCAAGACCAAGATGTGGCAGTTGTGAATAAGCCACAGGGAATGGTAGTGCACCCGAGCCCTGGCCATCCGAATGGAACCCTTGTCAATGGCTTGCTTTATCATGTTCAAGATTTATCTGGTATCAATGGTGTCATGCGGCCAGGGATTGTCCACCGGATTGACAAGGATACTTCTGGCCTTCTAATGGTCGCCAAAAATGATCAAGCCCATGAAAAACTGGCACAGGAATTAAAAGAAAAAAAATCCCTACGGAAGTATTTGGCCTTGGTGCATGGCAACCTGCCAAGTGACAAGGGAGTGATTGAAGCTCCAATTGGTCGGAGTGAGAAAGATCGGAAGAAGCAGGCAGTCCAAGCCAGTGGCAAACCCGCCCTCACTCGTTTCACAGTCTTGGAACGCTTTGGGAACTATAGTCTTGTGGAGTTGCAGTTGGAAACAGGTCGTACCCATCAAATTCGGGTTCACATGGCTTACATTGGTCACCCAGTTGCCGGTGATCCACTCTATGGCCCAAAGAAAACCTTGAGTGGTCATGGACAATTTCTGCATGCGGCTCAGCTGGGCTTCACGCATCCTCGAACTGGGGAAACAATGGTGTTTTCAGCACCTTTACCGGATATTTTTGAAAAAAATCTAGAGCAATTAAGAAAGGATTACTAAGTAAATGGATTTCGTCAGAACGCTGTCTGATTGGATTTGGAGCCCAGCATTGCTGGCTTTTCTAATTGGAGCAGGTTTGTATTTCACAATTCGTACCAAGTTTGTTCAAATTCGGATGATTCCAGAAATGATTCGGATGATGTTTGAAAAACCCGAGGATGGACAAGGGATTTCTTCTTTCCAAGCTCTCTCAGTAGCTCTTTCTGGTCGAGTCGGGACTGGGAATATTACGGGTGTGGCATCTGCTATAGCTTTTGGAGGTCCTGGAGCTGTCTTTTGGATGTGGGTGATTGCCTTTGTCGGGGCTGGATCTGCCTTTGTAGAGACAACCCTAGGTCAAGTCTATAAAGAAGAGGTCGATGGTCATTTTTACGGAGGTCCAGCCTACTATATCGAAAAAGGGCTTAAATTAAGGAAATTGGCGATGGCCATGGCTTTTATTTTAGCGTTCTCCTTTGCCTTTCTCATGTCTGGGATTCAGGTTAATGGAATCAGTGTGGCTATGAATAATGCCTTGAGTATTCCTCCACTTGCTACTACCTTGGTGGTGGTAGCTGCACTTTTGATGATTGTTTTGGGTGGAATTCAGCGTATTGCTAAAATTGCGGAAGTTGTGGTTCCTTTTATGGCAGGCATTTACCTCCTGATGGTTTTCGTGATTATTTTTGCGAATTTCGATCAAGTTATCCCTGTCTTCCAGTTGATTTTTAATTCTGCGTTTGGGTTAGAACCTATGTTTGCGGGCTTGCTTGGTTCAGCCATTTCTTATGGGGTTAAACGGGGAGTTTACTCAAACGAAGCTGGACAAGGGTCTCAAGTTGCTGCTGCAGCGTCTGCCCAAGTTTCCCATCCAGTTAAACAAGGTTTGGTACAAGCCTTTTCTGTCTACATCGATACACTATTTGTTTGCACAGGGACAGCTTTAGTCATTCTTTTGACCAAGTCTTACAATGTTTTTGATGCGAATTCAAATCCGGTGGTGGCCCATTTGGCAGATACCAACCCCGATCGTGCAGGTGCTCTCTATACGCAGACGGCTCTTTCTTCTGTTTTAGGCAACTTCGGACCTGTATTTGTGGCCCTTGCGCTGGTATTTTTTGCCTTTACAACCTTGATGAGTTATTACTATATTGCGGAAACCAATCTTCGCTATTTGCTCAAGCCTGAAAAGTTGAAAGTTCCCCTTACGATTATGCAGATTTTGATGGTAGGGATGTTGATTTACTCAGGAATTGCTTCTAGTCAAATGGCTTGGACCATGGGGGAGATTGCTAGTGGAATCACCGTTTGGCTCAACGTTACCGCTATTCTCTTCCTTTCCCCTCTTGCGTTTACATTATTGAAAGATTATGAAAAACAAAGAAAAGAAGGGAAAAATCCTGATTTCAACCCAACTAGTCTGGGTGTTAAAAACGCTGCTTACTGGGAGCAGCGGGCGAAAAAATAGAGTACCAGTCAACTCAGGTCAACAGCGACCTGAGTTTTTTGTATAATAAGAATAGGAATACATGGAGGTGAACAAATGTTATACGAATTTTGTACGGAAGATGTCAAGTTGATTCCTTTTGCTTTGGAGTCAGGGGCAGAGCGTGTGGAGCTGTGTGGAGATTTGTCTGTAGGAGGTGTTACTCCGAGTCCAGAAATGATTGAAGAAGCGCTACCACTGGGTCTTCCCATTGCACTCATGATTCGTCCACGAGGTGGGGATTTCGTCTATAGTCCAGAAGAAGTGGAGCTAATGGTGGAGCAGATTCAAGTTTCCAAGGAGATGGGAATCCAGTCCTTTGTTTTTGGGGCTTTATTGAAAGATGGAAGCTTGGACAAAGAAAATCTCCAAAAGCTCTTGAAGGCAGTGGGTGATGACGAAGCTGTTTTCCATATGGCCTTTGACCAAATTCCTTGGGAACAACGCTTGGAGTCCTTGGATTGGTTAGCTCAAGCTGGATTTAAACGAATTCTGACTCACGGTGGTCCGCAAGATCAAGATATCTGGTTCTATGCAGAGCAGCTTGATCAAATCGTCGCACGCGCCGCTGGGAAAATTGAGATTTTGCTTGGCGGAGGGATCAATCTAGAAAATCGTGATAAAATTGCTCAACGTTTTGGCGTAGATCAACTTCATGGGACCAAGGTCGTTGGCTAATGGACTGGCGTTCAAGCTTTTTTCAAAATCCCATTTATGAACAGAGACTGGAAGCTGTTGGTTTTTTTAAGGATGGGGAAACCTATCACTATCAGGAACTCTTGGAGGAGGTGGAGCTTGCGCTCCGCCTCCAATGGGATTCTCAAGCGTCCAAGATGGACATCAGTCTCTGGGATCCTCACGCGGAGTCTGATTATCCTTTGGCATTTATTCCTTCTAGCAAGGGGCTTATGTTGGCCAAGTGCGGGAGGTGTTATGGGACCGATTAGGTCACATGGAGAGGCTGATCAGTCAACCTCCAACAGTCTATTCCGATCAAGCAGAATCTCTGCTTCAACGGGTAACTATTCGTTGGGGTTGGGAGTTAGAATTTCTTTGGACAGCTCATCCCAAAGCGGCCGTCTTTCGTTATGGCTCCAAACAAACTTGGTTTGGAGTGGTTCAGGAAATCGATTGGGTTAAAATAGATCCGCGCAATGAAGGCCCAGTCACGATTTTAACCGTCAAGTCTGACCAGGTTTCGGAGCTCCTCAAAAGCCACAAGGCTTATCCAGGCTTCCATATGAACAAGAAGTACTGGGTTAGCTTTCCCTTGGATGGTCGTTATCCACTTGAAGAGATCCTAAGTCACTTGGTCAAATCCTATCACATGATTGGAGGAGACTTGACATTAGAAAGGAAAATGATGAAGATTTTACTGCCCACAGCTAAGGAATTAGATCTGTCTGGGACGTTTACGGAAAGCCAGCCACTATCTCCAGCTGGTCAAGCTGTCCTTGAGGCCTTAGAGCAAGTTGAAGACTGGTCGACTTTTTTCAAATTAAAAGAGGATAAGGCAAAGGAAGAAGAGGACCGCTTCACAGCTTTGCGTCAAGGCCAGGCTAAGAGCAAGCCAGCTCTGCAACTTTTTAATGGGCTCATGTATCGGCAATTCAATCGCGAACAAGTTGACAATCCTTTGTGGAACCAAGTCTACATTACCTCTAGTCTTTATGGATGTGTACCTATTTTGACTCCCATGGCGGCCCATCGCTTGGACTTTCAAGTTCCCCTCCAAGTAGCGGGACAAAGTTTGAGTCAATTCTGGCGTCCCCATTTTGATGCTGCGATCGGCGAAGATGCCGTGCTTTCTCTACTCTCATCTGAATTTGAGCAAGTATTCTCCAAGGAAGTCAGAGACAATTTTATCCGAATCCAATTTAAAGAAAAAAAGGGAGGCGTCCTCAAAACGCACTCCACCATCTCTAAAAAAGGGCGGGGTCTATTAATCCAAACCCTGGCGGAAAAGCCCATTCAGGCATTGGAGGAAATTAAAGGTATGAATGTTGCAGGCTTTGTCTACCAAGAGGAATTATCGGATTCCAAGGATTGGATTTTTATCCGAGAAGTATAGGAGATATCATGAACGAAACCATTCAATCGCTATTACACCATCGTAGTATTCGAAAATTTCGCAAGCAAGAGCTAACACAAGAAGAATTGAATCTCCTATTGGAGGTTGCCCAACAGGCTCCAACCAGCAACTTTCGGCAATCCTATTCAATCCTAAGCATTACAGATCCGAGCTTGAAGAAGGAATTAGCTGAAATTGGCCAGCAGGATTACATCGAGTCTGCCCCACAACTCTTTGTTTTCTTAGTGGACCAGGCAAGAAATACGAAAATTGCAGAAACTCAAGGCGCTCCAGCACTGGTACAAGGCAGCCCAGAACGCTTCTTATCTGCTTATGCAGATGCCCTCTTGGCAGCTCAGAACATGGTAGTGGCTGCAGAAAGCCTAGGGATTGGAACTGTCTACCTCGGCAGCATTCTTAACGATCCCAAGCGACTTTGCCAACTTCTGGCTTTACCAGAATATGTTTACCCAGCAGTAGGCCTGGCTTTAGGTTGGCCGGATCAGGATCCGCAGATCAAGCCTCGCTTACCAAGAAAGATTATCCACATGGAAAACCAGTATCAAGAATTGGAAAATCCGAGCCAGGCTCTCGAAGGTTATGATAAAGAAATTGAAGCCTACTATGATCTTCGCTCCTTTAACAACCGCCTCGAAGCTTTCACATGCAAAATTTCGAAAGAAATGGCTCACTCATCTGCTAAAAGAGCAGAAACCCTAGCGGCCTTACAGGATCAAGGCTTCTTTAGAGGAGAAGATTAAACATTAAATAATACTAAAAAACCTTTGCTTTATTGTAAGCAAAGGTTTTTTGGTGTTCTAACTTACTTCGAGTATTAGTTGAGGGCTTCAAGAAGAGCATCAGCTTGTTTGTTCAAATCAGCAATGACTTCTTCAGAAGCAACGAATGTACCGTCTACCCAAGCAGAGTCATTCACACGTGATGTAGTCATTTGGTCCACAAATTGAGTGCGGATAAATGGCATCAAGTTGCGATAGATGTCTGCAGCTTGGTCGTGACCACCGTTAGCCACAAGGGATACAGTAGATACCTTGTCTTGCAAAGCAGAAGCTCCAGTAGTATCTGAAAGATCCAACGCACGGCTGAGCCAGTCTAGAAGGTTTTTAACAGATCCAGGAATAGAGAAGTTGTAGACTGGTGAGAAGATCCAGATAGCATCTGCAGCTTGGACAGCTTCACGAGCAGCAGCAACAGGAGCTGGAGTTGGAACTTCCAAGTCTTGAGAAAAGACAGGGACATCTTTCCAATCTAAGTAGCTAACATTGGCTTTGCCTTCAAGGACTTTTTCAGCTGTTTCAGCCATTTGTTTGTTGAAGGAACCTTCACGTAGTGAGCCGACGATAAATAGAATATTTTTCATTTCTTATTCTCCTTTTCTTTACAAGTCATAGTATAGAATATTTATTACTAATTAGCAACAATTTAGCTCAAGTTTTTAAATTTTTTCAAAATCCGAATTAAATCTTCTTTATCCTCTTGGGTTAAAACAGAAAGAGCTTCCTTGACATAAGCGATATGTTCAGGATAAATAGCTTCAATTTGTTCCTTACCTTGGGGAGTTAATTCAATCAGGAAGGCTCGGCGATCCGAAGGATCGCAAACACGCGTAATCAGACCATCCCGCTCCATATTACGGATAATAACGGTCATGTTCCCTGAGGTTGCTAACATACGATCGGTCAAATCTTGAATTCGCATTTTACCCTTGGCATAAAGAGTATCGAGAACGGAGAATTGACTCGGGGTTAAACCATGATCCCGTGCCGCCTTTTGCTCCAAACAGCGAATGGAACGATCAGCCTTTCGGAAAATAATCATGGTTTTTAAATCTAAGACTTCTTTTTCAAATAATTCTTTCATGAACTTATTGTACCAAAAAAGAACTAATTAGTACAATTAAAACCAATCAAAACCAGTTTCATAACCTATAGCAATCCAAGGTAAAATGCTCTAACGAACGAGGGGATCCTTAATGTTAAAAGCATATCTGAAATAATGGTATAGAGATGACTTTTAACATTTGCGGCTGATGTCATTTAGTATCTGGATATCAATAACCAAAATTTTTGTTTTGACGACAAATGAGATAAATAAGCTTGTTAATAGTTGACATCTAAAAAACATTTGAATACAATGTATTAAAAGGAGGTGTTAAATATGGCAACCATGACATTACGTATCAATGATGAAGATTCTAACTTGATCAAGAACTATTTAAAAGTACACGGGTTAACCATCTCTGAGTTTGCACGCCAATCAATGTTAGAACGTATTGAGGATGAGTATGATTTAGCTATTTTACGCCAAGCTATGGAAGATGATGATGGGTTTAGAATATCGCATGAGGATTTGATGGCGGAGTTTGGGTTATGATTTACAAGCTAACCTACACGTCAAAAGCAGTTAAGCAGTTAAAGAAACTTGATCCCTTTACAAGAAATTCAATCTTATCATGGATTGACAACAATATTGCTCATACGGATAATCCACGCTTACACGGAAAAGGGTTGACGGCTAATCATTCAGGAGAGTGGCGATACCGTGTAGGAAATTATAGAATTTTGGCTCAAATATATGATGATGAAGTTGTCATTGAAATATTTTCGATAGGTCATCGTCGAGATATTTATTAAGGCCCTCTAACCAATGTCTTGAAAATTCAAACGTTGATATAATTGGATTTCAACAGTCTAATTTGAGCAAAAACCTGAGCTTTTATAGGTCTCCTTAAAATAAAACCGTATGGAATTCCATGCGGCTTTTATTTTGTCTTTGAAATACCTAAGGATCTCAATCGCGTAAGAAAATTAAGACAGAGGTAGCTCAAAACAAGGTGACCAAGCTGGTAAAAGTCATCAAAGAATCAATGAAAAATGTAAAAATCGGTGTAATCAATTTGATTACGCAATAATCAGTACCAGTCTGTAAGGATTTGTAAATATGTGTAAAAACAAGCGATTTTAGTGTATAATGGGGGAGTGAAAAAAATAGTCTATTTAGAGCCCTATTTTCCCAAAGGGCAGTTTTTCCTTGGGATTTTTGCGATCTTGTCGATCATCTGTTTTTCCAGCCTTTACCTGATTGATTTAGGAACCAAAACTCAGGATGTGCGCATGTCCAATGCCCAAATCCGAGCCCAGGAAGTGGCCGGTTTTAGGGAAATTGAAACTGTCGAAGTCTTTAATGGACAGAAATCCTATACAACGGTTTTCGGAAAAAATGCAGCGGGTCAAGAACAAGCGCTGATTCTGAATTCCAAACAAGAGCAAGTCGCCTTGGTTGGCTTAAATCAGGGAGCTAGCCGCAGTGAAGCAGAAAATCTAGCTGCTGAAGCGGGAGCAGATTCCATTCAGGCAAGCCGCCTGGGTTATGATCAGGGAAAAGTTGTTTGGGAAGTTCGGTCAGGAACGACCTATTATCTGATTGATTTTCAAGAAAAGAAACTCGTAAAGAAGGAGGGAGCCTAGTGTTATCAGATCGTGTTAAATATATGGAAGAAAGTGCTACTTTAGCTGCTGATGCCAGGGCTAAAGAGTTAGCAGCGGCAGGTCGAGATATTCTCTCTTTGACGTTGGGGGAACCGGATTTTACGACTCCCGAGACTATTGCCAAAGCAGCTAAAGAAGCCATTGATTCTGGGAAAGCTTCCTTTTATACCCCAGCTTCTGGCTTACCTGCTTTGAAAGAAGCCGTGCAGGGCTATATGTCTCAGTTTTATGGCTATTCTGTTGATCCCTCTCAAGTGTTGGTGACCACTGGAGCCAAGATGGCCTTGGCAGCCTTTTTCTTCGCAGTTTTGAATCCAGGAGATCAAGTCATGATCCCAACTCCTTACTGGGTTTCTTATGCGGATCAAGTAGCCTTAGCTCAAGGGCAGGTAGTCTTTGTAGAGGGGAAGGAAGATCAGTACTTCAAAATTGGGGTCTCTCAATTAGAAGAATTGTGGAATGATCGTGTCAAGGTTCTACTCTTGAATAACCCTTCCAATCCAACCGGCAACCTTTATACAAGAGAGGAATTGGAAGCCATTGGCAACTGGGCCATCAAGCGTAAGGTGTTGATTTTAGCTGATGATATTTATAGTCGTTTGGTGTATAATCAGGCCGAGTTTGTTCCAATCTCTAGTCTTTCGCCAGAGATCCAGCAGCAAACAGTCGTCATTACAGGTGTTTCCAAGACCTATGCCATGACCGGCTGGCGGATTGGGTTTGCAGTTGGACCACAAGAACTGATTCAGGCCATGGGGAAACTAACCAGTCAATTGACCTCTAACCCTACGACTGTTGCCCAATATGCGGCCATTGCTGCTTTGACGGAATCGCAAGAAGATGCTGAAAAGATGAGAGTAGCCTTTGAGGACCGTCTCAATACCATTTATCCGCTTTTGAACCAGGTCCCAGGTTTCCGTGTGGCTAAACCCCAGGGTGCCTTCTACTTTTTCCCAAATGTTGAGGAAGCTATGAAACGAAAAGGTTTTTCCAAGGTTTCAGACTTTACTAATGATATTTTGGAAACGGTAGGGGTGGCCCTGGTTTCAGGAGATGCCTTTGGTAGTCCTCATCATGTTCGTTTGAGTTATGCGACAGATTTAGAGACCTTAAAAGAAGCGGTAAGACGCTTAGAACACTATATGAATTTGTAAAGGAACGTTTATGTCTAAAAAGTATGTATCCATCGTTGATGTGAAAGACCATGTGGGTCAAGAAGTAACAATTGGAGCTTGGGTTGCCAATAAATCCGGAAAAGGGAAAATTGCCTTTTTACAATTACGGGACGGTACGGCTTACTTCCAAGCTGTTGCCTTTAAACCAAATTTCCTTGAAACATTTGGTGAAGAGGAAGGGGCTGCTAAATTTGATACCATTAAAAAGCTCAGCCAGGAAACCTCTGTTGAAGTTAAAGGAATTGTCAAAGAAGATGAGCGTTCTAAATTCGGCTATGAGTTAGATATTACAGACCTCAAGGTTATTGGCCAATCTGTGGAATATCCAATCACACCAAAAGAACATGGAACAGATTTCTTGATGGACCACCGTCATCTCTGGTTGCGTTCACGCAAGCAAATGGCGATCATGCAAATTCGGAATGCCATTATTTATGCGACGTATGAGTTCTTTGACCAAAACGGTTTCATTAAATTTGATAGCCCAATCTTGTCAGGAAATGCTGCGGAAGATTCTACGGAGTTGTTTGAAACAGACTACTTTGGCAATACAGCTTACTTGAGTCAGTCTGGACAGCTTTACCTTGAGGCTGGAGCCATGGCCCTGGGGCGTGTCTTTGACTTTGGACCTGTTTTCCGGGCTGAAAAATCCAAAACACGTCGTCACTTGACAGAATTCTGGATGATGGATGCGGAGTATTCTTTCCTTTCACATGAAGAGTCTCTGGATTTGCAAGAAGCCTATGTTAAAGCGTTGATTCAAGGTGTCTTGGATCGTGCGCCACAGGCCTTAGAAATCTTAGAACGGGATATTGATCTTCTAAAACGTTACATTGCTGAACCATTTAAACGGGTTAGCTATGATGAAGCGATTGACTTGCTTCAGGCTCATGAACAGGATGAAGATACAGATTATGAGCACTTGGAGCACGGAGATGACTTTGGTTCACCTCATGAAACTTGGATTTCAAACCACTTTGGGGTGCCAACCTTTGTGACCAATTATCCAGCAGCTATTAAAGCTTTCTATATGAAGCCAGTTCCTGGTAATCCAGAACGTGTTCTTTGTGCAGACTTGTTGGCACCAGAAGGATATGGCGAAATTATTGGGGGCTCTCTTCGTGAAGATGATTATGATGCCCTTGTAGCTAAAATGGATGAGCTAGGAATGGATAAATCCGAATACGAATTCTACCTCGACCTTCGTAAATATGGTTCCGTGCCTCACGGTGGATTCGGTATCGGAATTGAACGGATGGTTACCTTTGTAGCTGGTACCAAGCATATTCGTGAAGCCATTCCATTCCCACGGATGCTGCATCGTTTGCGTCCATAAAGACGATTATACTCTTTTAGTTTATCTTTTATTACTGTGTTAGCTCCTCTTGCCGTACTTCAGTACTGTCTGCGACTCGCTGCCTTGTACTAAAAGCAAACTAGAAGACTACACAACTGAAAGAGGCTGGGCTGAAGTCCAAGCCTCATTTTTCGAAAGAGGAGGTTGTTTGATGAAAGAGAAATTGCAACTGGTGGTAGTGACTGGAATGAGTGGAGCAGGGAAAACTGTGGCTATTCAATCCTTTGAAGATTTGGGTTATTTTACAATCGACAATATGCCCCCTGCCTTATTGCCAAAATTGTTGACCTTGGTCGATGGTTCTGTGGAACAAAAACGGATGGCACTGGTGATTGACATGCGAAGCCGTTCGTTTTTCAAGGACATTCAAGAGGTTTTGGATGAGCTTGAGGATCGGGAAGATTTAGATTTCAAAATTCTATTCTTGGATGCGGCCGACAAGGAGTTGGTTGCCCGCTATAAGGAAACCCGCCGGAGCCATCCACTGGCTGCCGATGGGCGTATCATGGACGGCATTAAGCGTGAGCGTGAGCTCTTGGCTCCCCTGAAGAGCATGAGCCAGAATGTTGTCGACACAACCGAATTAACGCCTCGGGAATTACGCAAGCTCCTAGCCCAACATTTTGCGGACCAAGATTTTGAACAAGCCTTCCGTGTGGAGGTTATGAGTTTTGGTTTTAAGTATGGCTTGCCGATGGATGCCGATCTAGCTTTTGATGTTCGCTTCCTCCCCAATCCCTATTACCAAGTAGAGTTGCGGAATCAAACTGGACTAGACCAACCGGTTTATGATTTTGTCATGGAACAACCAGAATCGGAAGATTTTTACCAGAACTTGCTCAACCTCTTGAACCCAATCTTGCCGGGTTACCAGAAGGAGGGCAAGTCCGTATTGACGATTGCGATCGGCTGTACGGGTGGACAACACCGCAGTGTCGCCTTCGCCCGTCGGTTAGCGGATGATTTGGCCAAAAATTGGAATGTCCGGGTCAGTCATCGGGACAAGGATAGAAGAAAGGAAACGGTTAACCGTTCATGAGAAAACAGCGAATTACAGTTATCGGAGGTGGGACTGGAATCTCGGTTATTCTGAATAGCCTCCGAAAACAAGACGTTGACATAACGGCTGTGGTCACGGTAGCCGATGATGGGGGGAGTTCTGGTAAACTCCGTGAGGATATGCAGCTGACCCCTCCTGGAGATCTACGCAATGTGCTTTTGGCTATGTCGGATATGCCCAAACTGTATGAAAAGATTTTCCAATACCGTTTTGCGGATGATGACGGTCCATTTGCGGGCCATCCCTTGGGGAATCTGATTATTGCAGGGATTGCAGAAATGCAAGGTTCTACCTACCATGCCATGCAACTCTTGACCAAGTTACTCCATACAACCGGAACCATTTATCCTTCTAGTGAACGGGCTTTGACCCTGCATGCGGTTTTTGACGATGGGACCGAGGTAGCGGGGGAAAGTCATATTGCCGAGCATGGAGGCATGATTGATCATGTCTACGTGACCAACACCTACGATGATTCTAAACCCAAGGCTAGTCGCAATGTGGTGGAAGCCATTTTAGAAAGTGACATGGTTATTTTGGGTCCAGGTTCTCTTTTTACGTCTATCTTACCCAACATTATGATTGAAGAAATTGGTCAGGCCTTGAAGGATACCAAGGCGGAGATTGTCTATATCTGCAATATCATGACCCAAAAAGGGGAGACGGAGCATTTTACAGATGGACAGCATGTCCGGGTTCTTCACAAGCACTTGGGTCAAGCCTTTATTGATACCGTTTTAGTCAATGTCGACCAAGTGCCTCAAGACTACATGAATGACCACGAATTTGACGAGTACCTGGTTCAAGTTGAACACGATTTTGCGGACTTGGCTAGCCAGGTACCACGGGTCATTTCTTCTAATTTTCTCCTCTTAGAAAAAAGAGGAGCCTTCCACGATGGTGATTTGGTTGTGGAAGAGATCATGAAAATCACCAGTCACAAACACTAAGGAAAGGAGGGTGCTTTCATGAGTTTTACCAGTAAAATCAAGGAGGAAATACTCGCCCTCCCGGAGCGTCACCCGGCTGAATTAGCGGCCCTCATTAAACTTTCTGGAAGTTTGGGCTTGAGTCGGGAGGGCCTAACTCTCTCTGTTACGACTGAAAATGCCAAGGTGGCTCGTTTTATCTATGAATTTCTCTTGGAGTGGTTTGACATTAAGTCGGATATCCGTCACCGTCAGAAAACCAATCTCCGCAAGAACCGAGTTTACACGGTATTTATGGATCATGGGGTCAAGGATTTGTTGGATATTTTAGGGCTTTCACCTGCTTTTTTTGAGCAGGAGACTGGTCTACCAGTTTCCATTATGGACCACGATGATGCGGCGCGTGCTTATTTACGTGGGGCCTTCCTTGCCAGTGGCAGTATGCGTGACCCAGATTCCGGACAATATCAACTGGAGATCGCTTCCGTTTATGTGGATCATGCCCAAGATTTGCGGCAACTCATGCAGGATTTCCTTTTGGATGCTAAGGTGTTAGAAAGAAAAAGAGGAGCTATCACCTACATCCAGCGAGCGGAAGATTTAATGGACTTCCTCATCATTATTGGGGCCTTGGAAGCTATGGAACAACTGGGGGAGATCAAACTGATGCGGGAAACGCGAAATGACCTCAATAGGGCTACCAATGCAGAAACCGCCAATATTGCCCGGACTGTCAAAGCCAGCATGAAAACCATTAACAATATCAGTAAAATTATGGACCATGTAGGGTTGGAAAGTCTGAGCCCTGAACTACAGGAAGTTGCCCGCTTTCGGATTGCCCACCCCGATTACTCCCTCCAAGAACTTGCGGACAGCCTTCCCACTCCCCTCACAAAAAGTGGACTCAACCACCGATTGCGGAGGCTCAATAAAATTGCGGAGGAGATACCTGATTGAAAGTTGCTGTTTTAGGAGATATCCATGGCAATCTCACTGGCCTAGAGGCAGTAGTAGCGGAAGCTCAAGCCCTTGGGATTGAAGAGTACTGGCTTATGGGGGTTGAGCTTATGCCAGGCCCCTCTCACCTGGAGATTCTTGAACGACTGGCTAGTCTCCCCTATACTGTCCGTCTTCGAGGGAATTGGGAGGACTCTTATCTGCATGCCAGGGCTGGTCTCTATCCTCGGAAGACTCCTTTAGATTTGTTTGTCTATCGGCAGAGCCTACATTTGGATACCTTCTTGAATGATTCTCATCGCCAAGAAATTCAAAGCAGATCCATCTATCTTCATCGAAAAGTTGGGACTTTACGCTTTAATCTTTCTCATCATCTGCCCAAAAAGAATTGGGGTCGTGACCTGGTCCCACCTTTTGAACAAGCGGATTTGAAAGCCTTGTTTGCGGAAGATGAAGCAGATGTTGCCATCTTTGCCCATAGCCATGTTCAGGGTCTTCACTATACGAAAGAAGGTCAATTGGTTTTAAATCCTGGATCCGTTGGGCAACCTTACTTTCCATGGGACACCTTGCGTCAAGACTTACGGGCCCAATATCTCTTACTCGACATCAATGAATCAGGTCTTGCCCAAATCGATTTTCGGAAGGTTGCTTACGATTTTGATCTGGAAATCAAACGGGCTTTAGATGCTCACATTCCTTATTTTGATTTTTACCAACATTTAATGAAAACAGGCATTCGTCTCAGCAATGATCCAGACTATCTGATTTCTTACCATCAAAAAATGGATACGCAACAAGAAGTGGAAGATTATTTTGGAATCCAGTTTTGACAGCTTTTGAATGTAAAACCTATTCATGATTATTTCTATTCCAACTAATAGTAAAAATAGTTAAACAGTGGGCACGAATTCCGGCTCCCTGTTGGTATTAGGAGGAAAAATCATGGTGAAAACGAAGAGGCAAAAGTTTTTGGCAAAACGGAAAGTCGTGAATGCCCAACACTGTCCCTCTGGGAAAGTGCCTTATCTGACAAAAATGGACGCCGAGATCGGTTTGCTGTATTCTAAACAGAGGTATGGAATCAACTTCAGCAAGGTCTACCATTGCAAGGATTGCCAAAAATGGCATTTGACAACCAGCATCCAGACCCTTGCCGGCCTTTCCTATTCTAAACATGGAAAAAGGAAAAAGAAAAAGTGAATGATATGTGGAAAGGACGAGCATGGAGAACCCAAAATATTCGGATCTTTATACTGTGATCTTGAGGACCTTAAAGGATGGACGGATCCATTCGAAAAAAGAACTGAAACAAGCAGTGATCGAAGAGTTTAAACTGGATTTAGAAGCACAGCAGGCCCTGTTGGCTAGTGGTAACCAAACAATTTTGGATTCCCGGGTGGGCTGGGCGACCACCTATCTAAAGAAAGCACTTGTGATCTCTAGTCCCAATCGCGGTCGGTTTCAAATCACTCAAAGAGGAACGGATTTATTAGCGAAATTTGATGAAATCAATGAAATGGTATTGCTCTCCTTTCCTGAATTTAAAACCTTTAAACACAGTCGCCCTTCAAAAGGGAAGGGGTTGGAGATAGGAGTTGCCATCGAGGATACCTCTCCGCAAGAAATCTTGGAGCAGGCTTATCGAGAATACAACCAGGCTTTAAAAGAAGAGCTTCTAGCTGAACTTTATCGCATGGATCCTTATCGATTTGAACGACTTGTGCTTGAACTATTGGTCAAGATGGGGTATGGAATTCCTGGACCAACAGGAAATTGGCAGAAAGCCTCCAATGATGAGGGAATTGATGGGATTATTAGTGGTGATCCACTTGGTTTTGAATCAATCTATATCCAAGCTAAACGCTATCAGGAGAGGAATAAAGTTGGAAGAAAGGAACTCCAGTCTTTTGTTGGGGCCCTAGCTGGACATGGGGCCAAAAAAGGCCTCTTTATAACGACTTCATCCTACACAAAAGGCGCCATTGAATTCGCAGAAAAAAATCTGAATGCTAAAATTGTCCTTGTAGATGGTTCTTCTTTAGCTCAGTTTATGATTGACCATGATCTTGGTGTTTCAACTGAAAATACTTTCTATTTAAAGAAGTTGGACAGTGACTTTTTTGAAGATTAAAAACTCCCCTGATTTGCAGTCAGGGGAGTCTTCTTGGTATCTGAAAACCACTAGCTGTGCTAGTGGTTCAAAAGAGCTTTAAGCGGTATATTAAAAAAGACTCCTTAAGATGTTATAGTAGATATGGTTTCCCGACCACATATCATAACATGAAAGGAGTCCCCCTGATGAAACAGGACAATAATAGTTTAGCACATACCACATGGAATTGTAAGTACCACATAGTTTTTGCTCCGAAATATCGTAGACAAATTATTTATGGAAAATACAAAGCAAGTATTGGACAAATACTACGAGAATTATGTGAACGAAAAGGTGTAATAATTCATGAGGCAGAAGCTTGAAAGGATCATATTCATATGTTGGTAAGTATTCCACCAAAATTAAGTGTTTCATCGTTTATAGGATATCTTAAAGGAAAGAGCAGTTTAATGATATTTGATAGACATGCCAATCTCAAATA
>NZ_JAEMED010000044.1 GCF_016458205.1 Streptococcus sp. 121
AAGTTCCAATCGCTTGGAGGACGTAGGAGTCTATTTGAATATTGCTTAGATTCCTACCATGTCATGAAATACATCACTGGTAAGCTTGGTTTTGATAAGTTTCTTCAAAA
This sequence comes from Streptococcus sp. 121, assembly GCF_016458205.1. Taxonomy (GTDB): domain Bacteria; phylum Bacillota; class Bacilli; order Lactobacillales; family Streptococcaceae; genus Streptococcus. The sequence continues at coordinate 111 of NZ_JAEMED010000044.1, forward strand.
GGAATTACGGCAAGCAGTTAAGGCTTATGATTATGAGCGTGTAGAACTATTGCTAGATACAGTTGAGTCATATCTTGAACAGGAGGAGCACCTTGAGCGTTTGAGTGAAGTTCGAGCTTATTTAACTCGGAATTGGTGCTGGATTCGGCCACTAAAAGATAGAAATTTGCCAGTAAGTGATGGTGTGGGTGTTTGCGAAAGTGGACATCGCTTTTATACAAATCGTATGAAAAAGCAGGGACGAAATTGGACAAGACAAGGTGCTGAAAACATGGCAACTCTCTTAGTAAGTATTCGCAATGGGGAGTTTGAGAGATTGTACAGAGCTACAGTTTCGGAGCCAGTCTTTAGCGAGGAAATAGCTATGAGTGCTTCAAAAGCCCTAAAGGTTATGAAACACAAAGAGCACACTATTCCACAGGCAACCATACCTGTGTATGGTCCCAAGAGTTCAGCTATGGGACGCTTATCGAGTTTATTTTAGATCGTTCGGAAGGAATAAAGAAGCAGGTCTTCATACCGTAGTGGAATCATTAGCAGTTGAGAAACAACTGCTAAATGACGGAGATTTCGAGACCTTGGCTCGAAATCTAGTGATGAGACTCCGTAGGAGGCTGCTCACGTCCGCACTACCTAATATGAAGACCTGCATATTAGAAACACTAAGAACGATAAGGTGGAGATTGACTTACTGAATCATTCTATTTGAATGACAATGATATTTATGTGTTTTTGCAATTTTGCAAACTGAAATTTACGCACGTCCTAGATTTGAGACTGATTTTTCAAATTTCCGAGAATAACTTGACACATACAAATTTACTCTTCTTTACTTTTTCATCCGAAAACATGATAAAATAAGGGAGTTGTAATAAAAAAGAAAAGAGATGATCCTTATGATGAATATGCAAAATATTATGAAACAGGCTCAGAAAATGCAGAAGGATATGGAGAAAAAGCAAGCTGAATTAGCTGCAAAAGACTTCACCGGTTCCTCTGCCCAAGACCTAGTGACTGCTACTCTTTCCGGCGACCGCAAAGTAAAAGCCATTCGCTTCAACCCTGCTATTGTAGACCCTGATGATATGGAAACCTTGGCAGACATGACCGTGCAAGCCGTAAACAAGGCTCTTGAACAGATCGACCAAGAAACCCAAAAAACAATGGGGGCTTTAGCCGGAAAATTACCATTCTAACTCCTTCAGAATCAGGCGTTTAGCTTGATTCTTTTTTAGTAGACTTCCTGCGGAACTAATGTATTTGATCCAATCCCTCAGCAGGAAATAGAGTCTTTTAGTTTGCTTTTAGTACAAGGCAGCAAGTCGTAGACAGCTCAAAATCTTGAGGGAGATTTTGAGATTACTGATAAAACTTTTGAAGAAAGTTTCAATGAAGTACGGCAAGACGAGCTAACACAGTAATAAAAGATAAACTAAAAGAGTATAAAAGTGGTCATGGGCTTGGCCTCTACATTGCCAAAGGCTTACCCAACAATTAGGGAGAGACCTTTTTGTCGAAAGCCTGGTAGGTCACGGATCTTGCACTACCCTTCGGCTTCCACAAATTTAACCAACTGAAAAGCAGTCCGACTCGTGTCCGACTGCTTTTCAGTTTGACTAATTTCCAAATAGGCGAGACCAGAAGCCTTTTCTAGTCTGCTGCTCTTCGACTTGTTTCTTAGCCGCATCTAATTCCAACTTCAAGGTATCTTTATCATTCATGGCCTGAAGGGTTAGTTGCTGTTGCTGGTCCAACTGCTTGTCCTTCTCTGCAATTTGCGAATCCTTGGTCCTAAGTTGCTCGTCCTTGGACTTCAATTGCTCATGAAGCCGTTCAATTTCTCTTTCTTGGCGCGTGATCTCTTCGTTCTTCTCATCCACCAATATTTGTAGAATTTCTCTTTGTTTAGCATCTTCGCTGATTGGCTCATCTTCGAAAATGGATTTTTTGTAGATACCTTCTAGCTTAATCAAGCCACTCCGTGTAACAACCGTCACGCCTTTTTCATTCTTAGACAGATCCTCAGGTGGGAGGGTTTTGACACGGGTATTAACGGCTTGGCGGCTGATTCCTAAAATTTCAGCAAGTTCGCTGACGGTTTTCTCAATTGCCATAAGACCCTCAATGTAACTTTTACTTTTTCTTTTTTGGTATCTAAATCTTATCACATCCCACTTGGACTGTCAAATATTCCGAAGTTTCTAAAAACCTATGATACAATAGCTGTATGAAGCATTTTGAAACGATTGTATTGGGTGGCGGGCCTGCAGGCATGATGGCCACCATCGCAAGTGCCTATTATGGCCAAGAGACCCTCCTCATCGACAAGAACCGTCGCCTAGGCAAGAAGCTAGCCGGAACTGGCGGTGGCCGCTGCAATGTGACCAACAACGGGACTTTAGACGATCTCATTGCCAACATACCTGGCAATGGCCGTTTTTTATACAGCGTCTTTTCCCAATTTGACAACCACGACATTATTCGTTTTTTTGAAGAAGATGGAGTGGAGCTTAAGGTCGAAGATCATGGGCGGGTCTTTCCAAAAAGCGATAAGTCGCGTACCATCATTGAAGCCTTGGAGAATAAAATCAGGTCACTGGGGGCATCCATTCTGACCCAAACGGAAATTGTGTCGGTTAAGAAAAAGGACGAAGTCTTCCATCTCCGCTCCGCCGATCAAGAGTGGACCTGCCAACGCCTCATTGTCACAACCGGTGGAAAATCCTATCCTTCAACAGGTTCGACCGGTTTTGGCCATGACGTAGCACGCCATTTCAAGCATCACATTACGGACCTGGAAGCTGCGGAAAGCCCTGTTCTAACAGACTTTCCGCATAAGGAATTACAAGGAATTTCCCTTGACGAAGTCATCCTCAAACTTGGCAAACGCGAAATTCGTCACGACCTCCTCTTTACCCACTTTGGCCTATCAGGACCAGCAGCTCTCCGGATGTCTTCCTTCATCAAAGGAGGGGAGACCATTGAAGTGGACTTGCTCCCTGACCGGTCCAAGGAAGAACTTGTGAACCTCTTGGAGCAGAACCGTGACAAACAAGCCAAGAACTTCTTCAAAACCCTCCTACCAGAACGCCTGGCACTCTTCCTCCTTGGGAATCTAGCTGAGTTTCCTATCAAACAGGTCCCAACCAAAGATTGGGAGCACGTTCTCAACAAGATCAAGGGCCTTCAGATTCCCGTGACCGGGAAAATGTCCTTAGCCAAATCCTTTGTGACCAAAGGGGGAGTTGACCTCAAAGAAATCAATCCCAAAACCTTGGAAAGTAAACTCGTTCCCGGCCTCCACTTTGCTGGGGAAGTCATGGACATCAACGCCCACACAGGCGGTTTCAATATCACCAGTGCCCTCGCCTCCGGCTGGGTTGCCGGCTCCTCTATTTCCTATGACTAAACAGGAATAGAATGTTAAAAGACTCCCTTCAACTCTGTATGAGAAGTTGAAGGGAGTCTTTTTGCAATGTTCTTTATGAGACTAGGACAGACACCCATGAGGGCGTTCCGACCTCTGTAATTAATCCATAGTTGGAAAGGCCAAACTTGGTTTGGCATTGAGGTCCATCCCCGCTAGATGGTTTTTGTTCCATTCACTGACACTGGCGTAGGCTATCATGCCGGCATTGTCCCCACAGAGACGTAGGGGGGGAATAACTACTGGAATATCCGTGATTTCTTCCGCAAGACGCTGACGGAGTCCTTGGTTGGCAGCCACGCCTCCTGCTACCACTAGCATTTCGACCGGGTACCGCTCCAAGGCTTTCTTGGTTTTCCCAAGTAGGATATCGAGGACAGCTGTTTGGAATGAGGTCGCTAGGTCTGCCTGATTGAGTTCTTCTCCTTTTTGCTGCGCATTGTGATGAAGATTAATAAAGGCAGATTTTAAGCCAGAGAAAGAAAACTCAAGGTTATCCGCTTGCAACATGGCTCTGGGGAAATCGTAGACATCTTGGCCTTGATGAGCCAATTCATCCATTTCCCGACCCGCCGGATAGGTAAGCCCCATTACACGACCAACCTTGTCATAAGCTTCTCCCACCGCATCATCTCGAGTTTCCCCAACAATCCGGTAGTCCCCTGGCTCCTTGACATAAACCAACTCGGTATGACCGCCACTAACCAAGAGTGCCATCAATGGAAACTTCAATTTCGCTTGATCTTGAGCCGCCATCAAATGCCCCGCCATGTGGTTGACCGGAATCAAAGGCAACTGATGAGACCAAGCAAAAGCCTTGGCTGCCGACAAACCGACCAAGAGAGCTCCCACCAAGCCAGGACCGTAGGTTACCGCAACAGCATCCACATCATCTGCCTCAACCTCAGCTTCCTTCAAGGCCTCCTCAATACAAGCCGTGATAACCTCAACATGATGGCGACTGGCTACCTCTGGCACCACACCACCAAAACGCTTGTGACTCTCAATCTGACTGGCAATCACATTCGAAGCCAAGCGCCCCTCCTTCAAGACCGCCACACTGGTCTCATCACAAGAAGTTTCAAATGCCAGAATGATTTTCTCGTACATACAACTCTCCCTTCATCAAAATCGCATCCTCCACAGGATTCCGATAATAGTTCGGCCGCCGCCCAACCTCCACAAATCCAAGTGATTCGTAAAGCCCACGCGCCGCCTGATTTGATTCTCTTACTTCTAAAAAATAAGGCTGTTCCCCGGGGAGCGACAAGAGTAGAGCACGAGCCAAGCCCTGCCCCCTATAAGTAGGCAGTACCCCTACCTGCAAAATCTCCCGCTCCCCAGCCAAATCTTGCACAACACAAAGAGCCGCCAACTCCGCTCCCTTATAGAGGGCCCAAAAATGGGTGTCGTCCCGCTCCAGGTCTCGGGCAATCATCTCCTCCGTCCAAGGAGAACCAGCTGAATACACCTGATTCAGAAAGTCAAAGACCTCTTGACTTGTCACAGCCCTCATACGCGTTTAATGTAAGACGCATCCGAAGACTCTGAGCCTTGCTTCTTCAACCACTGTTCCTCAGCCTCAACCCGCTTGAGATAGTTGGGCACCAAGGCATGCGGCTCCACAAGCTTCACATCCGGCATCTGAGCCAGAAGGACTGCATCTGGCAAAGTCGGCAGTATACGCGCCTCAGGCAGCGCCGCACGGATGGCTGTCTCAAAGGCTGCCACTTCTCCCACAAACGTCACCTGTTCTTGCTCAGCAACCAAACGGAGGATCTCCTCCATAGCATAGTAGCCCTCCTCCTGAAAAACCACATCATCCTGGTAAAAACCAGCATAGGCATGCTGACGGCGAGCATCCATCAAGGCCACCACAGTCCCACTCACATAGTCGGGAACCAAAGCCCGTAGACTCGATACAGCCACCAACTCTGCCCCTAGCGTCTGAGCCAGAACCTTTGCCGTGGTCACGGCAATTCGAACCCCGGTATAAGAACCCGGTCCATAGGCCACCACAATCCGATCCAAATCAGCTGGTAGCCAGTCACAAGAGTGAAAAAGATAGTCGATGGTGGGCATCAAGGTGATGCTGTGATTTTTCTTAAGGGCTAGGGTCACTTGCCCGACCATTTTGTCCTCCTCTAGTAGGGCCACTGATAAGGCCTGATTAGAGGTATCCAGGGATAAAACTTTCATCTGATTCTATTGTCCTTACTTGATAATCCCTTTTATTTTATGATATAATCAGCATTATTGCAACGAAACAAAATTTAGCGATTCAGAGAGGAAGGAGCAGGATCTTCTGAAGTTCCCCTCCTTCCTTTTCTTATGAAAAGGCGCAATAACTAGAAAGGAAACCTATGATTTTTAAAGTTTACTATCAAGAAGTCAAAGACCGCAGCCCACGTCGTGAGTCAACTCGTTCACTCTATCTCGATATCGATGCTAAAACTGAATTGGAAGGTCGCATTCAAGCCCGAGAATTGGTTGAAAACAATACCGACTACAACATCGAGTTGATTGAGGCTCTCTCTGAAAACCACTTGGCTTATGAGAAAGAGAATGCTAACTTCGAATTAACGGAGTTCCCATCATGAGCTACCAACTAAAAAAAGAGGAGGTTGGGGTTTTTGCCATTGGTGGTCTCGGTGAAATCGGGAAAAACACCTATGGGATTGAGTACCAAGATGAAATCCTCATCGTCGATGCCGGGATTAAATTTCCAGAAGACGATCTTTTAGGGATTGATTACGTCATCCCTGACTATTCTTATATCGTCGACAACATTGACCGTGTCAAAGGAGTGCTCATCACCCATGGTCACGAAGACCACATCGGTGGTATCCCCTTCCTTCTCAAGCAAGCCAACATCCCTATCTATGCCGGTCCCTTGGCCTTGGCTCTGATCCGCGGAAAGTTAGAAGAACATGGACTCTTGCGAGATGCCAAACTCTTTGAAATTAACCACAACAGTGAGTTGCAATTCAAACATCTCAAAGCCACCTTCTTCCGCACCACTCACTCCATTCCAGAACCTCTAGGAATTGTGATTCATAGCCCTCAAGGGAAGATTGTCTGTACCGGAGACTTTAAATTTGACTTTACCCCTGTAGGGGAACCAGCGGACTTACATCGCATGGCCGCAATCGGAGAATCTGGCGTTTTGTGCCTCCTTTCTGATTCTACCAATGCGGAAATTCCAACCTTTACCAATTCTGAAAAAGTGGTTGGTCAATCCATTATGAAGATTATCGAGGACATTGACGGACGGATTATCTTCGCCTCCTTCGCCTCCAATATTTTCCGTCTCCAACAGGCTGCGGAAGCTGCGGTCAAGACCGGACGTAAAATTGTCGTCTTTGGTCGCTCTATGGAGAAGGCTATCGCCAACGGAATTGAACTCGGTTATATCAAGGTGCCGAAAGGAACCTTCATTGAACCGAATGAAATCAAGGAATACCCTGCGGAAGAAATTTTGATTATGTGTACGGGTAGCCAGGGAGAATCCATGGCCGCTCTCTCCCGAATCGCAAATGGTACCCATCGTCAAGTCCAACTGCAACCTGGCGACACGGTCATCTTCTCTTCTAGCCCAATTCCTGGAAACACCACTAGTGTCAATAAGCTGATCAATAAAATCATCGAAGCCGGTGTTGAAGTTGTTCATGGAAAAATTAATAACATCCACACCTCCGGACACGGTGGTCAGCAGGAGCAAAAGCTCATGCTTCGCTTAATTAAGCCAAAATACTTTATGCCCGTACACGGTGAGTACCGCATGCAAAAAATCCATGCCCAACTCGCTGTTGACACAGGCGTAGATAAAGACAATGTCTTTATCATGAAAAATGGAGACGTCCTAGCCCTCACAGCAGATTCCGCCCGCATCGCTGGCCATTTCAATGCCCAAGATATTTACGTGGACGGAAACCGCATCGGAGAAATCGGAGCTGCCGTCCTTCGTGATCGAAAAGACTTGTCCGAGGACGGTGTGGTCTTGGCTGTCGCAACCGTTGACTTCAAGAGTAAAATGATTCTGGCAGGTCCAGACATCCTTAGCCGTGGTTTCATCTATATGCGTGAATCTGGTGACCTCATTCGCCAAAGTCAACGCATCCTCTTCAACGCAATTCGCATTGCATTGAAGAATAAAGAAGCCAGCATCCAATCCGTTAACGGAGCGATTGTCAACGCCCTGCGGCCGTTCCTTTACGAAAATACTGAACGTGAACCCATCATCATTCCAATGGTTTTAACACCGGATGAAGAAAAATAGAAAATAAAGAGGTAGGATTTGATATATCCCACCTCTTTTTCTAATCTTGAAAGCGGATGACCTGATCCCCAGCATCCACTTGCGCTTCTACTCCAAATGGAATGATGCAGCGTGGAGTCGCATGACCGACGTTAATATTGGCCAGAATTGGGAAGTCTGGATTGTCAATGACCTCCCGTAAAATGTGATGATAGTCGTCCATGTAGGCCTGGTCCTGCGGTTTCCCAAAAAGGAGTCCAGTAACAACATCGAAAAGACCATAATCCTTCAATTTGCGGAGCATCTTCTCAAAATCCTCTGGACTTGGTTTTTCCTCGCTGGTTTCCAGGAGGAGAATTTTCCCCGTCCAATCCTCCAAGGAAGGAAAGAGTTGGTATTCTTGGCAGAGTTCCGCCTGACCTGGGAAGCGACCTCCCGCTAGTATTTCATACAGAGACTCTAGACAGCCTCCAAGGATGGGACCCGTAAAGGTGCTGGGTCCTTGCAAATGGAGAAAGCCTTGATTTGGATGAGAAGGCATGGATTTTCCCAGACCAGCGGGGCTGAAGTCCTCCCTTTCTTGATACCAAAGCGGACTTGGGTGAATCTCCTCAATTTTTCCTTTTTCCAAAAGTTCCTCAAAATAAGAACGCGTATAGGGAAGCATATCCGGAGCTAGTTCGCAAACATCGGGCAGAAAAGCTTGACCATAGAAGGTCGGTAAGCCCAACTTATGCAACATGAGATGGTTAGCGGTCGTGTCTGAAAATCCTAAGAAAATTTTCTGAGAAAGAACCTTCTTGAGCTGATCATCTGCAAAAAGATGGGGTAAGAGCCGGTAGGTGTCTAAACCTCCGATAGCACAAAGAATCATATCCAGGGAAGGGTCAGAAAAGGCATCTAGCATATCCTGAGCACGCGCCTCTGGATGCTGATCTAAATAATCCAAGCCCTTAAGAGCATTGGGAAGGATAACGACCTCCTGTCCCAATTCTTCTAAGCGCCATAAGCCAAGTTCCAGTTCATGGGCAATAAAGTCTTCCCCAAGTATTCCACTGGAGAGGCTGACAATTCCAATTTTCTTTACATTCATAAATATCTCCTACATGTTTCATCATTACGATTGGGTACAATTCCATCTCTTCTAATCGGTAGCCGTATTGTTCTTCTCCATTTGTTGATCAATCAAGTCGGCAATCCGCTTGTTCAAACCTTCTTCATCGTTGGTGGCGGGAGATCCTACTTGTTGCACAACTAAGCGGACTTGCTGCAATCCATAAGCTTTCTGCTTCTGTTCCAGCTTTCGGATATCTGCCTCGGTCAAAGCAGGACCGGTTACCACAACCTGTAACTCTTGCTTTTCCATATCCAAACTTTGGTTGAGGACGATTTGCTGGGAAAACTCACGAGTTACAAAAGTCTGGGCCGCCTCCGCGAGGACTCGTTTGTCGGACTCTTTTTTCGCCGGAAGGACTAGCCATAAAATCAAAACGGCCAACAGGGCATAAACCCCAAACACCTGAGGGCTTTTTGGAATACTGTCCTTCATAAATCGAGCGACCAGATAATGCCCCAACATAATGAAGAAAATGTTAATCGCAAAAAGATAGAGACTTCCACTCACAAAGGTCAGCTGACCAGTCGCAATCCCATAGCCGGTAGTACAAAGTGGTGGAACCAGGGACGTTGCCAGGGCCACACCAGCCGCTATGTGATTTCTTTCTTTTCTCCGAACTCCAACAGCCCCGACCAGTCCACCGACCAAGGAAATCAGGATATTCCAAAGGTTCGGGGAGGCCTGACCAGTTAATTCTGATCCAGCTGCCTTGAGAGGCGTTAACCAAAAATAAATGGTGGCCAGGCATATAGCGGCAAGTACTTGCAAGACCAGTATCCTCAAGGACCGTCGAAAAAGGGACAGATTCAGCCAGGACAGGCCGACCCCCATACCAATGATCGCAGGCATTAAAGGGGAGAGGAGTTTGGCCCCTAAAATCATCGGTATGGAATTCAGATTGAGGCCAATACAGCCCACCAAAACAGACCCAAACAAGAGCAGCCAGTGTTGTTTTTCAAACAATAGTTCAGCATCTACTCGATTGAGGTATTCTTCCTTTGACCATCTATTCTGCATGATACTCACTCCTACTCTGACTCCTATTTAGAGGACCAGCTCTTTCGTTTTAAGCAAATTATAGTCTTTTAGTTTATCTTTTATTACTGTGTTAGCTCGTCTTGCCGTACTTCATTGAAACTTTCTTCAAAAGTTTTATCAGTAATCTCAAAATCTCCCTCAAGATTTTGAGCTGTCTACGACTCGCTGCCTTGTACTAAAGTAAACTAAAAGACTATATCCTAACTCGATAAATCCTTTTTATTTCTTACATTGAAACAAAAAGAAAAAAGAGATTGATGCCAACCATATCTCCATAGGCATGCGCTAGAGAACATTGAAGAATATTCTGGTCTTTGCGGGTGTAGATATAGTAAAAGAAGAGTCCATAAGGTATCCCAATCACCAGAGCTACTGGAATCGTTTGATAGGTGTGAAACGAAACGCGAACCAGACTTGAAAAAAGAAGAACCCACCTTCTCCTCTCCATCCTTGTCGACAAAAGCAAGCCAAGGAAAAAGACTTCTTCATAAAATCCATTCACTAGAGAGAAGAGGATGGTGGATACATCTAAATAAGTGAAATTACCCCACAAGGTTTCCCAGTCAAAGCGCAGATCTGACAAGTAGTTCAGCGGCGTGAACTCCAACTGAAGAGCTGGAATCAAGCCCAGTAACAAGAAGGAAAAATCACAGACAATAGCGGCCCCAAGATAAATGAGGATGGGCTTCCAAAGCAGAGACCATTCCAGCTTCATTTTTAACTGTTTCCAATCAAAATGACGGAACCAGAGATAGGCAGCTGCTCCCAGCAAAATCCAACAAATTCCCAGAATAGCATTCCAGTTATCCGCCGCTGAAGCATTTAACATCTCCGGATCTCCAGCTGTACCATCCATGAGAGCCTCCGTTGAAATCCAGATGGCATCCCAAAAGAAAATAAGAGCCAATATCACTAAATCCCATCCATTTAAATACTTCAGTGGGATTGGAGGATGAATCTGTTGCCAGATTTTTTCCATGTCTTACACCTTCCATCTACCTACTATTGCATACTATACTCTTTTAGTTTATCTGTTATTACTGTGTTAGCTCGTCTTGCCGTACTTTAGTACTGCCTGCGACTCGCTGCCTTGTACTAAAAGCAAACTAAAAGACTATATAGCCTGAGCCATTGCAATGAGTCTCAAAGTCACCCCGAACGCAACAAGTATTCAGAACAGAAATTTTCGTAGCCCATCGCCATTCTCTCCGTACCAAGTTGCCTCTAGGCTCCTGAGTAATCTTTTTCCCATTATATCAAATTCTAATACTCATTGAATTTCAAAATCTGACTTTGTCAAGTCTCCTTGATGAACTGATTAATTGCGTGTTTCCACGCCTTATCCTTAATATCCAACAGGTCTCCCAGACCTGTTGAACTACCATCATCGGCTTCCCTCTTCATTTTTTGAAATTCCGCGAGTATTCTGATTTTGAAATTGGGAGTATAAAAAGCTAGCTCAGGTATTTTCCGGATTCTATGGAAAAAGCTTTCCAGACCGCTGAGCCTGGAAAGCTTTCAACTATTGAATGACGATTTCAAGCGAATTGGAATAGGACCAAGGTTCCCTTCAATCATCGCCCATTAATCATTAATACAACTCTAGGTAGTTGTCAATTTCCCAGCGAGAGACATAGGTCGCATAAGAAGCCCATTCAATACGTTTAGCTTCCAAGAAGTTGGTGTAGATATGCTCACCCATAGCTGCTTTCACGACCTCATCTTCCGTTAAGGCTTTTAAAGCATTGTGAAGAGTCGATGGCAAGTCTGTGATTCCAGCCTCCTTACGTTCTTCCGGTGACATAGTATAGATGTTGGACTCGATTGGTTCTGGCGCCTCAATTCGGTTGGCGATTCCGTCCAAACCAACTTCTAACAATACAGCCATTGCAATATAAGGATTGGCCATTGGGTCCACCGAACGCAACTCCAAGCGAGTACCCATTCCACGACTAGCCGGCACGCGCACAAGAGGCGAACGATTTCGACCTGCCCAGGCAATATAAACAGGGGCTTCGTAGCCAGGCACAAGACGCTTGTAGGAGTTAACGGTCGGGTTCATCACAGCAGTGTAGTGATAAGCGTGTTTCAAGAGGCCACCCAAGAAATGATAGGCGGTTTCTGATAATTGCATGCCGTTTGGGTCTTCAGGATCAAAGAAGGCATTTTGACCATCCGGACCAAATAGAGACATGTTGCAATGCATACCGGAACCAGCAATCCCATGTTTAGGCTTGGCCATGAAGGTTGCATACATGCCGTGTTTGCGTGCAATGGTTTTAACAACCAGTTTGAACAGTTGGATCTTGTCACAAGCCCGCAAGACATCATCATACTTGAAGTCGATTTCATGTTGGCCCACCGCCACTTCGTGGTGACTCGCTTCCACTTCAAACCCCATCTTGGTCAAAACATTCACGATTTCACGACGGGTATTGTCCGCCAGGTCTGTTGGGGCTAAATCAAAATACCCCCCTTATCATTCACTTCTAAGGTTGGCTTGCCTTGCTCATCCATCTTAAAGAGGAAAAACTCTGGCTCAGGCCCCAAATTGAAAGAAGAAAAACCGACTTCCTGCATGTGCTTCAAAGCCTTTTTCAAATTGGAACGTGGATCTCCCGCAAAAGGTTCTCCTTCTGTCGTATAGACGTCACAAATTAAACCTGCAACACTACCATTCTCATCTCCCCACGGGAAAACAATCCAGGTGTCCAAATCTGGATAGAGGTACATATCAGACTCATTGATTCGCACAAATCCCTCAATCGAAGACCCATCAAACATAGCCTTGTTACTGAGGACCTTATCCAACTGCTCATCCGTAGCCGGAATTTCGACATTCTTCATCGTTCCCAAAATATCGGTAAACATCAACCGAATAAAGGTTACATTTTTCTCTTTGACTTCTCGACGTATTTGTTCTGCAGTGACAGACATAGGAAACTCCTTCTTAAAAATGGTTAGGCCCTAAGGAACCAAACTGACTCGGCCCAGACTGAAACGGCCCTTCCCGCACAATGTCCCTGTGCAAGGCTCTCCGAACAGCCTTTTCGCTCATCTTCTGCCGAGATTTTTGCTCCCTCTGATAAAAATTTTTCTTAATCTCCGCAATCGAATAACCCTCCGCCAGCAAATCCTTAATTTCCAATAAACGATCCATATCGTTTAAAGAAAAAAGGCGGCGATTCCCTTCATTCCGCTCTGGTTTGACCAAACCGTGTTCTTCATAGTACCGAATTTGACGATCGGAGAGATCCGTCAACTTCCTTACACTTGACATGGGAAAAACGGCTAAATGGCGACGTAATTCTTTTTCTTTCATCATCGGAACCTTTCTGTTATCCATTATAAAGCGGGGGAAAGCATCTGTCAAGAAGTCATGTTAGAAAATCTAACGTGTCTTTTTTAAGAGAATAGCTCGAATTCGATCCATATCGTAATTGACTAAAATGGCAATAAAAACGCCAAAAAAAGTCTCAAAAACGCGGGTAAAAACGTAGAGTACAGAGTCTCCATAAGGAATAGACAAACTGATAATCAGAAATGCAGCCGCCCCCCCAATAATGGCTCCACCTGTATTTGTCGCGACACAAGTCATGATAGTTAACATGACACCGATTGGAACTCCCAAAAGCAGAACCAGAGGATTCGAGGGGAACACCCGCTCCAAAACAAAATAAAGAAGGGCATAAAAACCACCAATGCTGTTGGCGATGATACGGGACATCCCAAAATGGACGCTCTGATCAAAATCCTCCCGCAAGCTAAAAACCGCCGTCAAGGCCGCAATTTGCATTCCTTCCCAACCCCAAAGGTAAAACAGGAGCAAGACCAAGAAAACTGCAAGACCTGTCTTGAAAGTCCGCATGCCCAACCGAAATTTCTTAGGGTTAAAACGATAGCGTTTAAAATAACGTAGTATATTCATAAAAGATCACCCAATTAAAAAGGGGGAGGACAACCGTCCTCCCCAACCTTTTCTAGCGTTCTTATTTTTCAGTCAAGGCTGCCAAACCTGGAAGTACTTTACCTTCAAGCAATTCCATAGAAGCACCACCACCAGTTGAGATCCATGAGAATTTATCTGCACGACCTAGGTTGATGGCTGCAGCAGCAGAGTCACCACCACCGATGATTGATTTCACTTCTGGTTGTTTCACAATAGCATCCATCACACCGATAGTACCAGCTTGGAAATCAGGGTTTTCAAAGACACCCATTGGTCCGTTCCAGACCACAGTTTTCGCACCAGTAAGAGCTTCATCAAATTTAGCGATTGATTTAGGACCAATATCCAAACCAAGGAAGCCTTCAGAAACTGCTTCACCTTCTGTATCACGAACTTCAGTGTAGTCTGCAAAAGCATTTGCTTCTTTAGAATCCACTGGCAAGATCAATTTACCATCCGCTTTTTCAAGAAGGGCTTTAGCAACATCTAATTTATCTTCTTCAACAAGTGAGTTACCGATTTCAATACCTTGAGCCTTGAAGAAGGTATAAGTCATTCCTCCACCAATCAAGACCTTATCTGCTTTTTCAAGCAAGTTTTCGATAACACCAATCTTATCAGAAACTTTTGATCCACCAAGAATCGCTACAAATGGACGAACTGGGTTATCAACAGCTTCTTGGATGTATGCAATTTCGTTTTCCAAAAGGAAACCAGCTACTGCTTGCTCTACATTGGCAGAAATACCCACGTTAGATGCGTGTGCACGGTGAGCTGTACCAAAGGCATCGTTTACGAAGATTCCGTCTCCAAGAGAAGCCCAGTATTGACCAAGTTCAGGATCGTTCTTAGACTCTTTCTTACCATCTACATCTTCGAAACGAGTGTTTTCGACAAGAAGCACTTGACCATCTTCCAGCGCATTGATCGCTGCTTCCAACTCAGCACCACGAGTTGTGCCTGGAATGAAGACAACATCTTGACCTAGTTTTTCAGCAAGTGCTGCTGCAACTGGAGCCAAAGATTTTCCTTCTTTATCTGCCTCTTCTTTCACACGACCAAGGTGAGAGAACAAGATTGCACGGCCACCTTGCTCAAGAATGTACTTGATCGTTGGTAGCGCCGCTGTGATACGGTTGTCATTTGTAATAACGCCATCTTTCAAAGGTACGTTAAAGTCCACACGAACAAGGACTTTTTTGCCCTTCAATTCAACGTCTTTTACAGTCATTTTTGCCATGATACAAAAACCCCTTTTAATTTTTTATACAATCCCATTATATCACACTTAAAGCATTTGTGAGAAAGGAAACAAAAACTTGTCCTTTCTTTTTCATTCCGACAAGACGACATCTGAGCCTTCCAAGGAAAACCGCTGAACCCTTCTACTTTTGAATATCGCAAACTGATACTTAACTAATTTCAAAATCAGAATACTCGCGGAATTTCAAAAAAATGACGAGGAAATCCGATGAGTATGAACTGCACGAAAACTCCTCTGAAACACTCTTTCCCCTCACTTTCCGTCTCCCAAACTTCCACACAACTTGAGAAAGAACCAAAAAAACCTGCCCGAAGGCAGGTTTTCTCACTCAATGATTATTTTGCAAGTTTTGCAAAGTACTCAAGAGTACGTACCAATTGAGCAGTGTATGACATTTCGTTGTCGTACCAAGATACAACTTTAACCATTTGTTGTCCGTCAACATCAAGCACTTTAGTTTGAGTTGCGTCAAACAATGATCCGTATGACATACCTACGATGTCTTGTGATACCAATTGGTCTTCAGTGTAACCGTATGACTCGTTAGAAGCTGCTTTCATAGCTGCATTTACTTCGTCAGCAGTTACGTTCTTATCAAGAACTGCAACCAATTCAGTAACAGAACCTGTTGGTACAGGAACACGTTGTGCAGCACCGTCAAGTTTACCGTTCAATTCAGGGATAACAAGACCGATTGCTTTAGCCGCACCAGTAGAGTTTGGTACGATGTTTGCTGCAGCAGCACGTGCACGGCGAAGGTCACCACCACGGTGTGGACCGTCAAGAAGCATTTGGTCACCAGTGTAAGCGTGGATTGTAGTCATCAATCCTTGTTTCACGCCAAAGTTGTCGTGAAGGGCTTTTGCCATTGGAGCCAAACAGTTTGTAGTACATGACGCACCTGAGATAACTGTTTCAGTACCATCAAGGATGTCATGGTTAGTGTTGAATACAACTGTTTTAACGTCGTTTCCACCAGGAGCAGTGATAACAACTTTCTTCGCTCCACCTTTAAGGTGTTTTTCAGCACCTTCTTTAGATGCGAAGAAACCAGTTGCTTCAAGAACGATTTCAACACCGTCGTTAGCCCAGTCGATTTGTTCTGGATCACGTTCTGCAGAAACTTTAACAAAAGTTCCGTTTACGTCAAATCCACCTTCTTTAACTTCCACAGTACCGTTGAAGCGACCTTGAGTTGAGTCATATTTCAACAAATGTGCAAGCATAACTGGATCAGTAAGGTCGTTGATACGTACTACTTCAACACCTTCAACTTCTTGAATACGACGGAAAGCAAGGCGTCCGATACGTCCGAAACCGTTGATACCAACTTTAACTACCATTCGTGATTTCCTCCTTATGAAAATCAAAAAGATTTATTGTGAAAAGAGTAACTTGTAAACCTACAAGCTCTTTCAACACATCTATTATATACCGAATTTGGAAAAAAGGCAAGATGGGAATAACGACTTCCCAAAATCTCTATGCTCCAAGCTTTTTTCGAGTCAAGTTCTTTGACTCTCCCCCGTCAAGGTGCTATATTTATTCCTGTAAGCGTTATCATTCACAAAGTCTAGTGGTGAAATGTCAAGTTCAAAGTTCTGAGCAGTTACTCTTTTTTTCAGAAAAAAGGGCGCACTGAAAAGAGCTAGCGAAAAATGATGTTTTTCAATCAATTTTCACTAGATTTTCAAGGAGTGTGCAGATCCTAATAGGTATCTTCCATAAGCCTCCTTGGTGGCGTATAGAGTTGGCGGTTGCGTAGTAGCACATCCACCAGACGCACAAATTTTCTAGCAGTTAAGACGAGAGCTCGTTTATGTTTGTTTTTTGGTACTTCTTGACACTTCTTCTGGTAATAGGCTTTGTATTCTTCGTCATAACGTCTGACAGAGTTGGCGGCTTCAACTAAGTAATAACGTAGATAACGATTGCCTCTTTTCACAAGAGATGTGTTTTGAGATTTTGTGTTTCCAGATTGCGATTCTTTCCAGTTAAGACCTGCATATTTAGCGACTTGAGGGTGATCGTTGAATCGTTCAATTTGCCCAATTTCTGCAATAATACCAGCAGCGTAGACTTTCCCAACACCGGGAATAGAGGTTAGACACTGGTATTCAGGAATTGTTTCGACCATATCCTCGATAGCTTTATCGATATCTTTAATGATTTTTTCAAGATTTCTGATTTCTCGAACTAATAGTCCGAGGATAACATCGACAGACTCCTGTTGTAATTTTGAAAGACGGTAACTACTGTTAACTGCAGCTTGAATGGCTTTGGCCAACTTGTTAGGGTCTTTAAATCGTCCCTTGCCTCTACTTTGTAAGAAGTCGGCAAGTTGATCGAGAGGAATCGAAGCTATTTCATCAAGGGATAAATCCTCGGTCATCAAGCTTAGGATAGTTGACGAGAATACAGAGGTGCTAAGATTTTCTTTCTTGATTTCAGAAGAAAGAGTATTGCACTTGTAATAAATATTTTCGATAAAATGTTGCTTAGTTTTGCTCAACTGTTCCACCATTTGTAA
>NZ_JAEMED010000045.1 GCF_016458205.1 Streptococcus sp. 121
ACAAACTGGCTAATGAGACGTGCTTCATGAGTTTCAGGGATATCCCAAGCAATAGATAGGTCAAGGCTGAGTTGATTTGTGTTATACTGTTTATACATTTTATTTCTTTCTAGTTATTTTGTGGTTATTATAATTATAAAGCATAAAATGAAAAAGGAGCAACTCTATTCTGGAATTGCTCACTTTTTTTATTTCTATAAGCTAGTTTTTGCCCAGCCTCTTTTTTTGTAAAATCATTATAGATATCTTAGTTAATCCACCGTTGGTGAATTGACTGATGAATACTTTAAAGGTGAGATTCAATGAATGATCAAGAAAGATTTTTATTAATTTTTTTACGATTGCAATCGGGAGCTCACTTGTCGAAAATACAGTTGGCAGAAGAATACGGGGTTAGTCCTAAAACAATACAGAGAGATTTTGCCTTGCTGGCTGAGGTTTTGGACAGACAAACGATGATTGCAGCTGAATTGGTTTATGACCCTCGAAACCATACACGTCATTTCACAGGAAGAGCCTTGTTCAATAAAAAAGATGCTTTATTTATTTCTAAAGTGTTGCTTGAAAATCGGGCTCTTAATCAAGATGAAAACCAGAGAGTTTTAGAAAACCTCCTTCAACTTCTAACAAAGGAAGAGCGGAAGGCCATTAAGCAGGTTATTGCCTCAGAATTATTAAATTACGCACCAATAACGGATCCTCAAGCTCGAATTGATAAGATATGGGCATGGAGTGAGTTCATTCGAATGGAGCAGGTTCTTGATATTGTTTATCAATCTCCTTATCAAGACAAGAAAGAAATGACAGTTTTACCTGTTTCTATTTTTTATGATACTCGTTATTTTTATGTAGTAGCCTTTCATTTGAACCATGAAAACTATATTACTCTTAAGTTAGATCGAATCTCAACTTGGATTCCTTCATCTGAGAAGAAACCTAGGATTCCCTACGGAAAAAAATTTAGGGATGGAGATGTTCGAAATTATCGTGTCGATTCATTTATTGGACCAACTATCTATGTTCGAGTTTTGTTTGCCTATGATCCCACCATTGTCTTAGATCAGTTTCCGGATGCTGAGGTTATTGCAAATTATGATGAAGAGGTGGAAATTGAATTTAAAACACAGTATACACCTGGCTTAAAACGTTGGCTGTTAAGCCAAGGAGCAGCGTTGAAGGTTTTGCAGCCAGAATATTTAGTTAAAGATATGGAAGAATCTTTGAAACGTATGCTTGAAAGATATAGGAAATTCGGGGGGGAAGAATTTTAGCTTTGAGTTGAAACGAGTTTTATTATTGAAAGGAGGTGAAAAATTATGCAACAATGGGTTGTTATTGATCAATTCGGAAACGTAATGGGGCAACAAGTCTACTTTGATAAGAAGACTGCAGAGGAAGTTTCTAAGAATACTCCCTACACACAGGTTGTTCCTAAACAGGATATGAAAATGTTTTAAAAATAGTAGGAATGATTAGTCGTAGATCAGTTTGGAAATGTACTTCATCAGGGACTATATGATAGATCGGCAGCAGAAATGATTGCTAAATCAATTCCGAATGCACGAGTTGAGATGAAAAGATAGTTTCTGGATGATTAGACATAAAATGAAAGGCCGATAGTTTCGATTATGAAAACTATCGGTCTTTTATAGTACGACGGGCATGTCGTACATCTGAGGTGTAAGTCCTCTGTGGGCACCTGCTACCGGTGAACCCAATAGCGACTCCCAAGCCTGACTATCGTGAGGTAGCGGGGAGAGGAAGGGATAGCGAAATCGTGGCTCTACGAACAGAAACGTGATAGTAAGGCGTATATAGGGGATAAGGAGGTCAGAAACTCTAAAGTCCAAGAAGGTAGTCGTAACCTATATGCGTAAATCATGAGAGTAAACGAGGAAAGATGTACGACTTATCCCGTGAGGTCTTGTCGAGGTAAAAGCCTAGTAACAACGAACGACAAGAAGTCAGCCGAACCCATAGTAGTGAAGAAGCTTCTGTAATGGAGGTGGAGCGAAGGGGTGAACAGTTAACTGAAGTATACCTACTTCACTTGTATCTGTAACACTAAGGGTCTGATAGAACTGGAGGCGGTCACGTATTGACTAGAGGAAGGTTCACCAATTTAAGATGTCCTACAGATAACGAAACAAGAAAGGAATGCGCACATGTCTAAACTACTAGACCAGATATTATCAAGAGACAATCTTCTCGAAGCCTATAAGCAGGTCAAAGCCAACAAGGGTTCTGCAGGTATTGATGGTGTCACAGTTGATACGATTGATGATTACCTGAGGGAGCACTGGAAAGAAACGAAAAAGCAGATATTGGAAAGAAGGTATAAACCTCAGCCAGTATTACGAGTTGAAATCCCGAAGCCTAATGGAGGTGTCTGTCAGCTAGGTATCCCAAGCATGATGGATAGGATAATTCAACAGGCTATCGTACAGGTTTTAAGT
This sequence comes from Streptococcus sp. 121, assembly GCF_016458205.1. Lineage (GTDB taxonomy): Bacteria > Bacillota > Bacilli > Lactobacillales > Streptococcaceae > Streptococcus. The sequence continues at coordinate 2,457 of NZ_JAEMED010000045.1, forward strand.
CCAATTTTTGAAAATCATTTCTCAGAGTATAGCTACGGCTTCCGTCCAAATCGCTCTTGTGAGACAGCCTTGGTCAAGTTACTGGAATATCTGAATGATGGCTACGAATGGATTGTAGATATAGACTTAGAGAAATTCTTCGATACAGTACCACAGGATAGACTCATGTCATTAGTCCATCGTGTTATCGAGGATGGAGATACTGAGTCACTCATCCGAAAATACCTTCATTCAGGTGTTGTGATAAATGGTCAGCGCCAGAAAACCCTAGTAGGAACACCTCAAGGAGGAAATCTTTCACCGCTCCTGTCTAATATCATGCTTCATGAACTAGACAAGGAATTGGAAAAACGGGGTTTGCGTTTCGTACGCTATGCGGATGATTGTGTTATCACGGTCGGAAGCCAAGCGGCGGCTAAGAGGGTCATGCACTCAGTCAGTCGCTTTATCGAGAAACGGCTAGGTCTCAAGGTGAACATGGATAAGACCAAAATTGTCCGTCCGACAAAGCTGAAATATATAGGCTATGGCTTCTGGAAATCTCCAAAGGGTTGGCACAGCCGTCCTCATAAAGAGAGTGTGCAGAAGTTTGTGAGGAAACTTAAGCAACTGACTTCGAGAAAATGGAGTATTAGCTTGAGTGAACGAATCACACTATTAAACTCTGTCATCAGAGGTTGGGTCAACTATTTTTCAATCACGGACATGAAAACGGTGATGTCAAAAGTAGATGAGCGACTTCGAACGAGAATACGAGTAATTATCTGGAAACAGTGGAAAAAGAAGTCACGTCGCCTATGGGGCTTACTGAAACTCGGAGTTCCTAGATGGATAGCGGATAAAGTGTCAGGTTGGGGTGACCATTATCAACTAGTAGCACAAAAGTCAGTATTAAAGAGAGCAATATCAAAACCAGTCCTCGCCAAACGAGGACTGGTCGGCTGTCTCGATTACTACCTAAATCGACATGCGTTAAAAGTTAACTGAACCGCCGTGTGCCGAACGGCACGCACGGTGGTGTGAGAGGGACTATCCATTAGTCTCTACTCGATTTTCAAATTTAATAGGCTACTAAGGTTACTTCCTGCTGTAAAAATGGGAGTGTTTATTTACTTTGCACCTAGCTATGACCATCGATGAAGTCTGCAACTAACTTTTCAATTTCTTCTGTCATGTGGAGAATGTGTTTGCTAGTCCATGTGCCCTCTTTTTCGGTAATCTTTGCCATCCACTGCATTTTCAAACTTTGACGATCAAAAATATTCTCCCATTCCCGATATTTTGAAGTTGGGGAAAGATTACTGAATTTTGAATTTTGGCTGTCAGTTATCAATGCTAAATTTCCGATTGAATGTAGAATGTGGTCAGGTAGGGCAGACTGGTTTAAATCTTCATTTGGGTGTTGAGGGTACCAATGTTCGATAGAGCGACGATAGGTAAATCGAAAGCGATGGGATTCAAAAAAAAGTTCTTTCAAGAATTCTCGTTGTGTCCAAAGTATATAGTCGATAAAGTTTAATGCAAAGACTGGTAGTCCTAAGTCATAGGATTTAATTTTTTTGGAGCAATCGTCTGTAAATATGCGAGATTTTGCATAGTTTATCGCTAATGCTTCCAATTTTTCTAGGAACAGTGAGGCGAACTCGGGTTTGTTCAGATTTTCAATTTCTTGGTAAAGGAAACACATGACATCGTAAAGCCACCGGCTGTCACGATTGGATGGGAAAGTGACAGCAAATAGTGCTTGTGCTTGAAGAATTTTTCGATTCATGGGATTTGGAAAGGTGTTGTTAGAGAAGTGAGCTTCAACATAGTATTCACTTCCTCTACCTCTCTTTTGATATTCATAATAAGTCGCTTTTTGTAGAAACCAATCATCTTTTCGTCGATTGCTTCCTTCTTCATTTGCGTTTCGAATAATGAAGTGATCGAAGATATGACGTAGTTGGAGAAGAACGATTGAAAATTGACGAACCCAGGCAGAATCCTTATTTTCTATTTGAAAGAGCTTAAGTAACTTTTTATCATCCAATTGGATATCTGATGGATCCGTATGTTCAAAAATTCCTAATGCATAGATTAGTAATATTTCAAAGGGAATCAAGGTACGATAAGATTGGCTTGAACGGTAGGCTGCTTCTGAATTTTCCAATCTGTTCTCTGGTTCATTCAGAAGTGTTAATAGAGATTTTTTGTGATAGTCTTCAGAGATGATGTGTTCATAAGGATTGTTAAGTGAGTAGTGGTCAAAGCTCCAATTAAAAATAGCTTCTCTTTCTTGAAACGCTTCTTTTCTTTTTGTGCGCATTTTAAATGCAGTTGTCACTGGAGCTTCCATGTTTGCACAGGCCTCCCAAATCTTTGCAAATTTTGAAGCATCTACTTGATCTAGTTTGGACATCATTTGGGCCTTTATGATTTCATGTGCTTCAAGTTGTTCTCCTCTTGAGTTAAATCTCTCAAAATAGAGATTCAACTCAAGATTTTCAGGCAGTATGGTTTGGAATAAAATAACATGGGAAAGCAGGTATTCCACGAAGTCGGATTTTACTTCAATTTTTTGGAGAGCGATTTTGGCATTGAGATAGCCTCGACTAATTTCATCAAGTTCACTTGGAATTTGTTTATTCAGTAACTGTTGCAGACTGGCATTGGATTTTTTTCTGGCAGAAAAAGTGATGGGAATTTGAGTTAACAGGGGATGGTTAAATTCGTTTTGGAGAACTAATGCAATCAGAGTTAAAGCTGTACTTCTCTGCTGACCATCAATGATGTTCAATTGGGAATCAATGACCAAGGTTCCAATGTAATAATTTTTCTTTCTCTCTCTTCGCGCATCATCAATGTCGAGGATTAGTTGCTCGATTTCGCTATAAGTCCAGGAGAAATTACGCTGGTATAGTGGAATACGATAGGTATGGGAATATAGATTTTGAATGGTGATTTGTTGATGATTGTTTTGCATTATAAAATTTCCTTTAGAAGGGATTGAAGAGTGTGGTTTTCAAATTGCTCTCGATCTAATTTCTGTAAAAAATCATTCGGTGTTTGGGATTGTTGAATCAACTGAAAAACTTTTTGAACGGGTTTGTGTTGGTAAGAGCCGCCAGCTGCGTATTTGGCAATTGTAGAATCTAGGACTCTTTTTGCAGTTCGGGGATAGAAGGCCCAAACAGTGAACGTATCAATGATTTCAGTTGTCAATTCGGTAGGACCAAACCGATCGACAAATATGGCCACAATGTTAAATAATAGGTTTTTATTTCGTTGAAATTTTCCGTTATTTTGACGAATAAGGAGTAGGCTGTCATGTGAAGCTTTTTCGGAAATCAGTTTTTCCAGATGAATAAAGTGCTGATGGGAAGCTTCAATATATTTGAAAAAGTGTTCCCCATTAATGATTGGCATGATTAGTGATTGGGGGAAGTTCAAGTTTTGTTCGGCTAGTAATTTGTAAATCGTTAGATATGGATAAGGATGTTGCTCTTCAAGAGAGACTCCTTTGAAGTCATTTAAAGAGTCTTCAGTGAAACGGAGCTGTGTTTGGCGCTTCTTTGAATGAAATCCAGTTTCTCCGTTAACCCAATGTCTTAATCTGAATAGATGTTTATCAAAAAGGTCTTTAAGGTTTAAGGAGGTGTCGTTCACCAGTTCTTCCCATTTGCTAATTAGAGCTTCTGTTTGTCTCTCACTAGGGATACTTCGTAGATGGTAAGCCTTAAGGAGGTCATGGGGCTCCAGAGGTTTTCCTCTATTGTTTTGAGAATCAAAAAGTTGAAATGCTTCTGACAAATGGTCATCTGGTAACTCAATGACGGAAAGGTAGCAAGAATTAATGAGGTAATCGATAATCTGGTTACGAGTGATTGAATCAATCTGTGCTAGTAACTGCACCCATTCCTCATGATTCTCCTGAGCATGTATGAGGGAAGTGGAAATGTGTTCTTGCTTTAAAATGTTTTGTGCTCCTGGATATAGATTTAATAATTTTTGTGTATGCAGGAGCAATGAGATGGAAATTAGTCGCTGTTGTCCATCGACAATCTCCAACTTCCCTTGGTGGTGATGAAGGATGAGAGAGCCTAGGTGATAAGGTCCAGACACACGTGTAGGATTTTCAATTAGTTCCTTTATGTCATAAAAGAGATTTCGAATTTGTTTACGTGTCCACTTGTATGGACGTTGATAGTTTGGGATATGGAGTTGACTGTTTCCGAGTAACTGAGCTATGGTCATTGCAGTAAAGTTCATCATAAGTTTCCTTATTCTCAAAAGCTAAAAGTCTTCTAGGCTGAGTTTGCCGCTCTCGATATCTTCCTGTAGTTGCTGAATGAGTCTCTTGGTGATACTTTGTCTGTCATATATATTTCTCACTTCCTGTGTAATATCAATGGAAATGATTTCTCCGTCTTCTTCCACGTCTAAAAGTAGTTGTGTTTTTTTATAAATGAGCCAATTCCCATTCCCTTTTCCGTGTTTGGTGACTGAAAAACCATCTTTCTTATATCTCCTTAGAACGTTTGCTAAGGTTCCTTGAGCTTCAAACTGTTCTCTAGGGATGTGCCTCACGCCTATTATTTTCATCCTACATATCTCCTTTTTTCTATTATTATACAAAAAGTAGTGGACGTCAACTGTCCATTACTTTTTGGAATTTTCACTCTGATTCTGTTACACTAGTAAAAACAGAAATAAGGAGGCTTTTATGAAAGTTGGTCTAGTTCTGGAAGGCGGTGGTATGCGCGGGCTTTACACGGCGGGTGTTCTGGACGCTTTTTTAGACGCCGGAATCAAGGTAGACGGTCTGGTCAGTGTTTCTGCCGGCGCTCTTTTTGGGGTTAATTTTCTTTCGGGGCAAAGGGGAAGGGCTCTGCGCTATAATAAACGCTTTATCCGAGATAAAAATTACATTAGTCTCTTATCCTGGTTGAAAACGGGCAATATGGTCAACCGGGAGATGGCCTATTATAAAATTCCGATGGAGCTAGACATTTTTGACCAGGAAGCCTTTACAAAATCGGGTGTGCCTTTTTATGTGACGGTGACCAATCTGGAAACCGGTCAGGCAGAATATCCGAAAATCGACCATGTCTTTGACCAAATGGAATACCTCAGAGCTAGTTCAGCTCTACCTTTGGTTTCTAAGATTGTGGAAATCGATGGGAAGAAGTACTTGGATGGAGGTCTGACAGATTCAATTCCAGTAGATTTTGCCAAAAGCTTGGGGTTTGATAAGTTAATTGTCATTCTAACCCAGCCCTTTGAGTATCGAAAAAAGCCCTCCAGTGGAAGGCTTTACCGGCTCTTTTATAAGGACTATCCAAAGTTTGTAGAAGTGGCTTCTAAACGTTACCAGCATTACAATGAAGCGGTGGAAAAGATTATCCGCATGGAAGAGGCTGGTGAGGTCTATGTGATTCGTCCGGATCAAGCCTTGGAGGTCGGTCGTCTGGAACGAGATCCAGACAAGCTAGAGGCGGTCTACGAGATCGGAATCCGGGATGGGCAGGCTACCTTGCCTGGTTTGAAGGAGTATTTGCAAGCGAGTGAGTGATCATCGAGACGACTGGAAAGGTCGTCTTTTTTAGGTGGGGAACAGGGAAGCGGTTTTAGGTTCGCTAGTCTTCAAAAAAAGCACCCTCTTCTTTGGTTTTTTCCCAAAGAATGAAGATGCTTAGAGTCTTATTTCTCAGTCTCAAGTAAGTGTTGGCCAACCAAGGCAGCTAGGAAGCCACCGACAAGTGGTGCCAAAATGAAGACCCAAACTTGGCTAAGCGCTGTGCCGCCAAGCAAGAGGGCTGGTGCAAGGCTACGAGCAGGGTTAACGGAAAGACCGGTTACGTTAAGTCCCAACAAGATAAGAGTGGTCAAGGTCAAACCGATGACAAGACCAGCAATTTTACCGTTTCCTTTGCTTGCAGATGTGACAGTCACAATGACCAAGACAAAGATAAAGGTTGCGATCACTTCGAAGAGGAAGGCACCCATTGCGGAAACGGTTGTGAAACCATTCTCTCCTAGACTTGTAACAGCCTGACCAGAGTTTGTGACAAAGAAACTCAAAGTAGCGGAAGCCAATAAAGCTCCAATGACTTGTGCAACAACATAGGTAAGGAAGTCTTGGGCATTCATGCGCTTGTTAACGAACATAGCCAAGGATACGGCTGGATTCAGGTGTGCTCCTGAAATTGTTCCGATACTGTAGGCAGCAGCGACGATAGAAAGGCCAAAAGCAAGAGCGATTCCAAGGTGGCCAATTCCTTCAAGCCCGTTACCAAAGACAACAGCGCCTGTTCCGATAAAGACTAACATAAAAGTACCGATAAGTTCGGCAAAGGATTTTTTAGACATAATTTTCCTCCGCGTGCAATTATAGGTGGTTTGCTGAAAATTTTCAAGAAATTTGCTTGGAAATTGTTGTGAGGATTATGGTTGTTGGACTTGTCTAGGGTTGATCGATTGAGGGGTGCTTAGGTTCGGTTATCTACTACCTAAAGAATTAACAGTACGTCACATAAATGGTTGTGTAATTTAAAACAACCTTTTTAAATTATAATCTAAATATACTGTGATATAATTAAATGGGTTTCGGCTTGCTGTGATCTATCAGCTGAAAGGCTGGAGTTGTATGGCTCTGGTAGTTTATTAGCTTCTCAAAACCCTGGTGAAAAGCTGCTTGTCCGATTAGCTCTAGCACTGCAACTTAAATGAGCGTAAGAGATAAGCCATGACAATATTCTTCAAAAAAAAGCAAGGCGAGTTTGAGTTTAAAATGACTATAACACGTACTTTGCTTATTATTATTGCTGCGGCACTAGGTATGATTTAGTTCATACCTGATTTACTCAATGGTACGACATTCCCCGTGTCGTACCTATTTTATAATAGATAAAACGAAAAAGAGACTTTCCCAAGTCTCTTTTTCTAAACCCTTTTGTCATTTTGCTACTGAAACTCCTCCTATAAAAAAATAAAACCTTTGACAGTTTAGATTTTTGGAGTCACTACGGCAACTTACTCTAAGAGTGCATGACATTTTCTTCATAATTAGTTTATCAAATAAATAAGAAAAAGTAAACTATTTTCCTTTGAGAAATAGTAGTCAGTTTTCAAATTTATGAGAATAGCCCTACAATTTCTATATAAAATAGAACGGAAATAGAAATAAGCCCTGAGAGATGGGACTCTCTTGGGCTTTACTCTACAATCAATTTTTTGATACGGATCTCGGTCTGATAGAAATGCTGGATGTAGTAGTCTTCCAGGGTTTCCCCTGTTTTGGTGACGGTTATCCATTTTGGAAGGATTTTGGATAAAAGGCAAAGGGGAACGAGCGTTGGATACCAGATGGTCATGACTTCAAAAATGAAACGTCCATTATTCCCCCGGCCTAGGTAACGCTGACGATACTCGGATCTTAGCGAAGGATGGGGGACAAAGATATGGAAAGGGACCGGCTTCCTTTCTCGAAAAGCTCTTAAGATAGGAAACAGAAAATTTAGAGCAACCAAGACGATTTTTCCTTTTTCATGCAAATCATAGGCTCTATCGATATAGGTTTGTTTGTAATTTCGGTCCTTAATTGGCCGCTTGGTCGACTTGCGCTCCTCACGTGACAAATGGCTGACGCTGGAATTGTCGTATTTAATATCGGACATTTCGAGATCGACCACTGTCTCGTATTTCTTGGCCAAAGTCGTTTTTCCCATACCTGGAAAGGCAAATAAAAACATAGTTTCACCTCCTTGTTCCTAACAGTATAGCAGAGAAAGCTGAAAAAAGGATGAAAGCATTCACTCTATATTCGATGAAGATCAATCCTAATCCAGATAGCAAACCAAAGGCAGTACTGGAGTTTGGTGAGGTTCAATTGACAAGGGTTGATGTTGACTGTTGAAGACGACAAGTTGAATCTCTACTCTTTCGAAACAGATCGTCATGAAGGTCTTTCTAAGAATCTTCCTAGCTTACTTTTTTCTTGCAAAAATTTGAGGTGGAATTCGTTTCCTTGATCTATCGTGATAAAATAGGGGTTAGTGAATGTGTAAGGTGGAATTCTATGAACAGATTACTCAACTATTTTAAGGGGTATTACGGGCCTTCTATTCTAGCGCCTTTGTTTAAATTGATTGAGGCTTTGTTGGAGTTAGCGGTCCCTATGATTGTGGCCTCTATTATTGATCAGGCGATTCCGTCAGGCCAGCAGGGGCAGGTTTTGGCTGGGATTGCCCGGATGTTTGCCTTCGCCTTTTTGGGTTTGGTATTTGCGGATAGTGCTCAGTATTTATCTGCCAAGGCCGCTGTTGGTTTTACCAAGCAAATGAATCAAGATTTATTTGCCAAGATTGTGAATCTGGATGCGCGTGAGATTCAGAATCAATCTCCCTCTTCTTTGGTAAACCGAATGTCGGCTGATAGTCTCCAGGTTCAGACAGGACTGAATATTTTCTTTCGTTTATTTTTACGGTCGCCTTTTATTGTATTTGGTGCTTTTGTGATGGCGTTGACGATTTCTCCGCGGGTGACATGGGTTTTCTTGGGGATGATTGTCGCTCTCTTTTTTGCGGTAGGATTTGTGGTCCATTTATCCAATCCTAGGTTTACCCTGGCTCGTGAACGTTTAGATCGGCTAGTACTTTTGGCACGTCAACAGGTTAAAGGGGTGCGAGTTATTCGGGCCTTTGGTCGGCAGGCAGACGAGGAGGCGGAATTTGTAGAGGCCAATCAGTCCCTCTACCAGACCAATTTGCAAGCGAATAATGTCTCCGTTTTATCCAATCCCTTGACCTACGCGATTGTTAACCTGTCCTTGATTTTAATTTTGTGGCAAGGTGGTGGTTGGGTCGATTCAGGGCTCTTAAAACAGGGAGAATTGGTGGCTCTAGTGAATTACCTGTTGTCCATCTTGGTGGAGTTGGTCAAATTAGCGATGGTGGTTTCAACCATGATTCGCACCTATACTTCAGCCAGTCGTATTGCTCAGGTACTTGCCCTTGAAGAGGAGGAAGCGGCCTTTGAATTTTTGCCTGTGGAGCAGGAGGACAATCTGATAGAAGCTCAAAATTTGTCCTTTGCCTTTGATGAGAAGGCAGAGCCTGTTTTGAGCCATCTGAATTTTGCACTGAAGAGTGGGAGTTTCCTTGGAGTTATTGGATCTACGGGCTCGGGCAAGTCGGTCTTGATGTCCTTATTGATGAAAAATTACGACCCGACTGGGGGCCGTTTACGATTGAATTCCCATCGCCTGAAGGTAGAGTCCCGCAAAGAGTGGAGGCAAGGGCTGAGTCTGGTCCCTCAAAAGGCTAGTCTTTTTAAGGGGACGGTTAGATCTAATCTACTTTTGGCGAATCCTCAGGCCAGTGATGAAGAGCTGTGGCAGGCATTAGAAGTGGCCCAGGCAGATTCCTTTATCAGGGAGAAGGCAGGCTTGGAAACTCCAGTAGCGACCTTTGGAAGAAACTTTTCGGGTGGTCAGCGCCAACGTTTGACCTTAGCCAGAGCTCTTTTAAAACCAGCAGAAATTTACATTTTTGATGATTCTACATCAGCTTTGGATTATCTGACAGAGTCCGAGTTCCAAAAAGCCCTCAAGACCCACTATCGTCATAAAACGATTGTGATGGTTTCCCAAAGAACAGGATCGGTGAAAGGGGCAGATCAGATTTTGGTCTTGGAAGAAGGGCAGCAAGTTGGCTATGGTCGACATGAAATGCTGCTTGAGACCAGTGAGGTCTATCGGGAAATCCATGAATCCCAAGAAGTGAAGGAGGTGGGGAAATGAAAACATCAGCGAGTGCTAGAAAACTGTTTGCTCGGTTTTTAAGCTTTCCTTGGCAGTTGGCGGGTGTTCTTCTTTTATCTCTTTTACAAGTTCTGGTGACGATTGCGATTCCTGTTTTCATTGGCCGAGCCGTTAACGTTGTGATTGGACCTAACCAAGTTAATGTTAATCAACTTGGATGGATTTTAATTCAGATGCTGGTTCTGATTGGGATGAATGTTCTTTTTCAATTTATGACCCCTCGTCTTTATAATCAGATGGTTCTAGAGGTGACTCGTCAGTTACGCAATGATTTGATTGGGAAATTTAATCGTCTGTCAATCGGGACTATTGACCAGATGTCCAGTGGCGATTTGGTAAGTCTTTTAGTGAATGATGTAGAAATCGTAGGTGATGGCCTCCTTTTAATTTTCAACCAATTCATTATGGGAATTTTGACCATCCTTCTAACCATCGTGACCATGGCGTCTTTGGATTGGCAGATGATGATTTTAGTCGTGGCTTTAACACCTCTCTCAATTTTGTTTGCACGCTTCATTGCCAAGCACTCTTATTTGAGATTCCGAGATCAAGCTGAGGCGCGGGCCGATCAGTTGGAATTGGTGGAGGAATCGATCCAGCAGATAGAAGTCTTGCGCGCTTTCAATGCACAAAATCAAGCTATTTCAGCTTTTGAGCGCAGTAATGAAGACTACGCCACCAAGTCACAGGGGGCGATGTTCTTCTCCTCGCTAACCAATCCTACAACTCGTTTTATTAATGCGATGATTTATGCGGCGGTGACCTATATTGGGGCTATACGCATCATAGCAGGGAGTTTTTCGGTAGGAGAGTTGACCACTTTCTTGAATTTTGCGACTCAATATTCCAAGCCTTTTAACGATATCTCCTCTGTTTTAACCGAAATCCAAGGCGCCTTAGCTTCTGCTGACCGTATTTTCAACCTATTGGAATTGGAAGAAATGCCGCCGGTGAATGAAGTGGTTCAGCGGGAATCTAGTGAGTTTGTGGGGCAGGTGACCTTTGATCAGGTTTCTTTCTCTTATGATCCCAGTCAATCCTTGATTGAAAACTTTAACCTCCGAGTTGAAGCAGGCCAACGAGTTGCGATTGTCGGTCCAACAGGCGCAGGTAAATCTACTCTCATTAATCTCTTAATGGGCTTTTATCCTGTTGATAAGGGCGAAATCCGGATAGATCAGATTCCGATAAGCCAGATATCTCCTCAAGTTTTGCGAAATGAATTTGGAATGGTTCTCCAGGAAACCTGGCTCAAGGCGGGAACTATTTTTGAAAATATTGCCTACGCAAAGCCAGATGCTAGTCTAGATCAAGTAGTAGAAGCTGCCAAAAAAGCTCATGCCCACCATTTTATTATGCAGCTGCCTAAGGGGTATGATACTTATCTGACAGATGATGGAGGCGGTTTATCCATTGGCCAACAACAACTTTTATCCATTGCCCGCCTCTTTATGAAATTGCCAAAGGTTCTAATCTTAGATGAAGCAACCTCATCCATTGATACCCGGACCGAGGTGCTCATTCAATCCGCTTTCGATGAACTGATGCAAGGACGAACCTCTTTTGTTATTGCTCACCGCTTATCGACCATCCAGTCTGCAGACCTGATTCTCGTCATGCAGGATGGCAACATCGTTGAGCAGGGCAATCACCAAGAACTCATGCAGGCAGGAGGTTTGTACTCCCGTATGCAGAGAAGCCATCAGGTGTAAGATTCTTTCTCTTAGTTTAAATTTTTATCGGTTCTCAGATACTGAGGATTTTTGCAAACTTTTCAGGGACAAGAAAAAACACCGTTTTGATAGTGTCCTACTGATATAGTCCTACTTTAGTAGACAGTACCAACATAGAAAGTACTGTTTCCGAAAGTAGGATTTTTATTATGTATAGTAAAGCACTGATAGCTTTCTAGACACTGGCAGAACGATTTATACTTGAAACAGTTCGAAATCTGAAACGAATTTTAATCCAGGAATTGGATTAAAATCTATAGGTAATGAAGCAAGCTTCGCTTGCCATCAATCCGATGAAGACAGTTCAACAGGTCTGGGAGACCTGTTGAATCTTATCAATAAGGCGTGCAAAGCACGCAATCAATACGTTCGGCGAAGAGGATTAACACATTCAGATTGAAATGTAATGAGTATTAGATTGTTCCTCATAAGTTCCGCTATAGCTCTATCTCTATTATAGCGGGTGAAGGTATCGACCTTCCCACCATCCGATAGTTTGTCGGATACTCGGAGGATTGCAAGGAGATTAAACCTGTCTATTTCCATGTGATTCAGAAGAAAAAAGAGATTATGAGAGGAGCTGTCGAAAAGCTTGGGAAGAAGAGAACTCCAAAAACAATTGATGCTATTAGATACTATCTTTTTCAAATGTATAAAAAGGAATTTGATAGGTTTTATCGTTAATGCTCAAAAAGTTATGCTTTCTAGCTAGGAAATTTGGTAATAAAGCAAACCCTTGTCCATTTTCGACTAATTGTATAATATTTACAAAGGAATCAATCTCTATAATTTCAGTGTTTTTAGGGATTGTTTCCATAGTCTTTTTCCGGAATGGGCATGCTTCGTCACTGTTTACTAGTACTGGTAACTGAGTTACATCTGTTCCTTGTTTTGCGACTGGCGTTATTAGAAGGTTTCCGATTTGAGTAAGTGAATAACTTTTATGATTTATTGGATAGTAAGAAGTGATAATATCCTCAGTGGGATTTGTATCTTTAATGATCGTACTGGATTTTGTGATAATAAATTGATTGTCGGTTAATGAATAATCATTCATTTCTTCGACAATATATTGAAAGAGAATTTCGGTCGTTTTGACTGACTTCTTTTTTTTATTAGAATCTAGTTTTTCTGTGATAGTCTGTGTTAAATCTAAGACCTCACAAGCGTATTCATAAAAGGCTCTACCGCTTTCAGTTGGGGTTACGCCCTTGTAACTTCTTTTGAAGAATGATGTATTAAATTCTTGCTCTATCGTTTTTAAGCGAGTAGTAACATTGGATTGCGCATAACCTAGTTTTTGTGCAGCTTTATTGATAGAATTAAGTTCATAAATTGTTTTATAAATATTTAAGGGCACCTCTAAAAACTCATAGTTTTTGTAGGAAATATTTCAAATAAGCAGGTCTTCATATTTGGTAGTGCGGACGCAAGCAGCCTCCTCTGGAGTCTCATTACTAGATTTCGAGCCAAGGTCTCGAAATCTCCGTCATCTAGCAGTTGTTTCTCAACTGCTGATGATTCCACTACGGTAAGAAGACCTGCTTTTTATTCCTTCTACACGTGCATTGTGAGATAATAGTGGTATTAAATTCCATGAGGTGTCACCATGCTATTATTCACAGATGACGAGTTACTACTTAAAAAACTCTCACAAATGGGCAATTCCTTAGAAAGACTAGATTCTGCCATAAACTGGGAAATTTTCCGCCCAGCTTTATTTCGCATTTTTGGCAATCCCAAGAAAAATCCTTCAAAAGGAGGCCGTCCTCCCTATGACTACCTCATGATGTTCAAAATTCTTCTGCTAGCACGCCTCTATAACCTATCAGATGATGACATGGAATACCAACTCCATGACCGCCTGTCTTTTCGTCATTTCGTTGGTTGTGATGCTGAAAAAATTCCAGACGCAAAAACAATCTGGTTATACCGTGAACGTCTCACAAAATCAGGGAAAGAACAGGAATTGTTTGACAGCTTTTACTCTACTCTAGAAGAAGAGGGTCTGTTAGCTCATAAAGGGCAGATTGTAGATGCCTCTTTTGTAAAAGTGCCTAAACAAAGAAATACACGTAAAGAGAATGAACAAATTAAAGAAGGGGAAGAACCAGAAGTCTGGAGTTCAGCTAAACGTTCTCAAAAAGACACTGATGCACGCTGGACTAAAAAAGGAGGGGTGGATCATTTTGGCTATAAAAATCATGTTTGTGTAGACTCTAAATCAAAACTTATCAAAAGCTTTGAAGTAACATCGGCTAGTGTTCACGATTCAAATGTTCTAGCTGATATTTGTGATACCCATGAACCTGTTTTTGATGATAGTGCCTACACTGGAAAGTCAGTTCCAGAAGGATGTAAACACTACACTGCCCGTCGCTCCTATCGAAACAAACCACTTACGGACGATGACAAGAAGTTTAATCGAAAACTATCGCGTATTCGATGTCGAGTAGAGCATGTATTTGGTTTCATAGAAAACACGATGAAGGGAAGTACCTTTAGAGGAGTTGGAATTAAGCGTGCGAAGACCAATGTAACCCTAACAAATTTGGTTTATAACATTTGTCGCTTTGAACAAATTAAACGACTGAACCTCAATACATGGGCATAGTGCGCCCAAAAACAGAAAAGGAACTGTGAAAACAGTAAAAAATGCGAAAACGACAGGAAACACTTTTCAACTAGATAGACTTTCCTGTCGTTTTTTTATTTTCTGAGTAAATATCGGGGTTTTTAGAGGTGCCCTTAAGTCTTGAATTTGCATAGAATAACCTTCAGGGATATCATTATTTGTGATAAGTATATCATACATTGATAATCCCGAATTATTCATACCCTGAATATCTTTGCGTAACTATCAAAAAAATCATCAGAAACAAGCAATAAATAATTGCAATTCTGATGATTTTTATGAACGATCAAGCTTTTCTATAAATAAAGATGGGT
>NZ_JAEMED010000046.1 GCF_016458205.1 Streptococcus sp. 121
TGTAATTTTATTTTCACGCTCAAGGCGTATTCGAGTTATCTCATGACTCTTATTCATCCAGTTTTAGTTACAGGCTCGGCAAAGCCCTAATAAACTTACGGATTTGTATTGCTCATCTTTATTATATGCCTAAACTAATTTTCCGTCATGAGTTAGCAGGCGAAGCCTGCTTGGAGTTTTAGTTTGCTTTTAGTACAAGGCAGCGAGTCGCAGGCAGGTCAAAATCTTGAGGGAGATTTTGAGGTTGCTGATAAAACTTTCGAAGAAAGTTTCAAATAAGTACGGCAAGACGAGCTAACACAGTAATAAAAGATAAACTAAAAGAGTGTATCGCAGACCAACTCTATGCAGAGCCCCTTAGCTAGCATTGAACCCCAAAAATCCCGTCAAGTCCTTTTTCGACTTGACGGGATTTTTCATCTTTCATAAGTAGCCCAGCCATCTACAATCTGAACGACCTGATAGCCTTGTTTCTGTAAGAGAGCACTAGCACGCTCAGATCGGATCCCCTTGGTACAGACTACATGATAGACTGTGTTCACGTCCAATTGGTCTAAGCGATCTGCCAATTCGGGTTCGGGAATATTGAGAGAACCCTCAAAGTGTCGAGGAGCGAAGTCTTCGCGATCTCGAACATCCAACACAGCCACTTCTTTCTCATCCAGCAAGGCCCCCAATTGGGCCATCGTCATTTTCTCCATCATACCCCCCTAAGGATTTTTACTGTCCAGTAAAATGGTCACTGGCCCATCATTCACCAGAGCCACCTGCATATCCGCCCCAAAAACACCTGTTTCAACAGGAACAAAGTCCGCTAAGAGCTGGTTAAAGTCCTCATAAAGGGACTTGGCCAAATCTGGTTGGGCTGCCCCGGTAAAGGCAGGGCGATTGCCTTTTTTAGTTTGGGCGAAAAGAGTGAATTGGGAGACGGATAAGATGGCGCCTCCAACATCCTGAATGGAACAATTCATTTTCCCTAGGTCATCAGAAAAAATTCGCATATTGACGACCTTCCGACAAATATAGGCTAGATCATCCGCAGTATCAGCAGGACCAATCCCTACCAACAAGAGAAAGCCAGTGCCAATGGCAGCTTGAACTTCCCCATCAATGGAAACAGAGGCTTCCTTTACTCGCTGTAATACAACCCGCATAAACAGCTCCTATCCATTTGTCCTTTTAACAGAATACACATCCGGAACATTCTTGATCCGATCCACGACCGTGGTCAAGTTGGCTAAACTTGAAATACCAAAGGAAACGTGGATGGTGGCGAATTTCATATCCTTGGATGGTTGAGCATTAAACATGGAAATATTCTTGGTTGAATTGGAAAGCACCTGCAAGACATCATTGAGCAGACCTGTCCGATTGAGGCCGTAGATATCAATATTAGCGGTATATTCCTTATGGCCTGAGCCAGTACTCTCCCACTCAACATCCAAGAGTCTTTGTTCATAGTTTTCTTGCGAACGCAGGTTCATACAGTCTTCGCGGTGAACCGCAACCCCACGTCCCTTGGTGATATAGCCAACAATGGCATCACCCGGAACAGGGTTACAACACTTGGCCATCCGGATGAGCAGGCCTGGTGCACCTTTCACAGAAACTCCTTCTTCCTGTCTAGACTTGGTGTTGGCAGGCTTATCACTCTTGATTTCCCCACCTTGAAGGAGTTCTTCAGCTTGGGCACGTGCCTTCTCACGTTCAATCTCCCGGCGTTCTTTTTCCGTCAAGCGGTTAAAGACAGAAATGGCAGAGGCTTCCCCAAATCCAATGGCTGCATAAAGGGCCTCTTCAGACTTGTAGCTAGATTTTTCCAAATAGACATCCAAGTGTTTCTTATCCAAGAACTGATTGGCCTGCATATCATGCTGCTGGAATTGCTCCACCAAGAGCTCCCGTCCCTTATCAATCGACAAGGCCTTATCTTGATTCTTGAAGAACTGACGAATGCGGTTGCGGGCCTTGCTGGTTTTAACAATGTTAATCCAGTCACGACTTGGACCAAAGGAATTGGCAGAGGTGATGATTTCCACCTGATCTCCAGTCTTAAGTTTGGTGGTCAATGGCACCATCCGGCCATTCACTTTTGCACCAGTAGCCTTTTCCCCAACCTTGGTGTGGATTTCATAGGCAAAATCGATTGGCACGGAATCTTTGGGGAGGGCACGGACCGCACCGTCTGGTGTAAAGACATAAATTTCTTCCGCCAGAAAGTCTTGTTTAACCGTATCCACAAATTCCTTGGCATCCCCTGATTGCTCTTGCAAGTCCATCATCTCGCTAATCCAGTTCATACCAATAGCGGATTCTTTACTGTCAACCTTGCCCTTAATCCCTTTTTTATAAGCCCAGTGAGCCGCAACCCCGTACTCGGCAACTTCATGCATTTCCTGGGTCCGGATTTGAAACTCAATTGGCCCTTTGGGACCATAGACAGTCGTATGGATTGACTGATAACCGTTAGCCTTTGGATTGGCGATATAATCTTTAAAACGTCCTGGCATTGGCCGCCATAGTTCATGGACATACCCCAACATGGCATAAACTTCGCTCGGTGTTTCTAAAATACAGCGAATAGCGATGAGGTCATAGATTTCCTCGAAACGCTTTTTCTTATCCTGCATTTTACGGTAGATGGAATAAATATGTTTGGGACGACCATAAATCTGACCATCCAAATTCCGCTCGGCTGCGTACTTAGTGATTTTAGCAACCACTTCATCCACGAGCGCTTCCCGTTCCCGCCGTTTTTCTTTCATCAAATGGGTAATCTTATAAAATTCAACCTCATTCAAATAGCGGAAGGATAAATCTTCCAGCTCCCACTTGACGCTAGAAATCCCCAAACGATGGGCCAAGGGTGCGTAAATATCCATAGTTTCACGGGAAATCCGTTCCTGCTTGTCCTTGCGCAAATGCTTAAGAGTTCGCATATTGTGCAAGCGGTCGGCCAGCTTCACCAAAATCACGCGCATGTCCTGAGACATGGCCATCAACATCTTACGGTGGTTCTCAGCCAACTGTTCCTCATGAGACTTATACTCCACCTTCCCCAATTTGGTCACGCCATCCACAATCAGGCGAACCTCTTTGGAAAATTCACGCTCCAAATTGTCCAAGGACACAACTGTATCCTCCACCACATCGTGTAGGAAACCACAAGCCACGGTTACCGCGTCCAACTTCAATTTGGCTAAAATTCCAGCAACCTGAATCGGATGAATGATATAAGGCTCACCAGACTTACGGAACTGACCACTATGGCGATCAATTGCATAAATCAAGGCTTTTTGAACGAAGGCCACATCCTCAGGTGATAAATATTCTCTCGTAAGGGCAACAACCTGGGCCCCTGTTAAATTCTCTTCTTTTGACATCCTGCTCCCCCTTGTTCTTGTCCCCTATTTTACCATTTTTCCTTTGGTATGAAAACACTCCAAGCCTATAGAAGCAAGCCTCCAGCCCACTTTTTCCCTTTTTGAGAAAAAATCCAAAGAGGTTTTTTGGTCATCGGATCTTCGATACTCAAGCTTAAGAACTTGTACGCCAGCAAGGGCCGGGAAAGGCAAGTCACACACCGCCTCCTCTGGTCCGCAACCAGCCGCGTCAAATCCAAAGACAGCCGCTTTCGCCCCCGCTCCCCCTGCCAAGTCTCCCAATTAAGGGAAACGAACCAAGCAAAGGGAAAGGCTGCCACTCCCCTATTCTCCCAAGTCAAAATAAGGCAAGTCCCCATCAAACTAGACACAAACTGGACCTGCGGCACCCAGATTTGATACCCCAAACAAGCCGCCACAGCCTGAAACGTTTCGGAATTCCGAGGCAAGGCTGGCCCCAAAAAAGACAAACCCAGCCCTCGCATCTGAGCCAGCAAGTCCCGTCCTGGCGGCGCCCACAAACAATGAGAGGACCACTCACCCCCTAGCGCCCGCTCCACACCAGCCTGCCCCAAGCCACACATCTGAGCCCCATCAAACGACGGACCGCCCCCCATCAACTCCTCCAGCCAAACCCGCGTCTGAGCCAGATCCCCCAGCTCATCATGATAGAAACCATAAGACTTCCCCCAGTCCAGCCAAGCAAAAGGACGCCGCAGACAAAAATGACAATCTCGAAAAGCCGCCAGCCAAGGATCTACGTAAAAGCGCTGGGCAAACTCCCCTTGGGGCAAGGCTCCCAAGTTAGCAAGCTGGTGCCACTCCCCCCAATGGCCCAATCCCCCTAACTCTACATAGGCCACCAGACCATCCTGCCCCCAAGCTTTCCCCAAAGCCAAGACCAAACGCTGATAAGCCGCCGCTAAATAAGGATGATGATAATCCGGAACTAGACCTCTTCCAAATGGACTGATATAGGGTTTGGCAGGAACCTTCTCCAAAATCCAAGCTGGCAAACCCGACGTCCCCTTAGAACTAGGACGATCTAGGACGAGTCGAAAAACCAAACGTTGTCTTCGCTGCCGTAGGTGGGAGAAACCCAAACGCTGCTCCCAACCCACAAAAGCGAACTCCCCCTCTTTGGGCTCCAAATCCCGCCAGGTCAAGGATAAAAAGCAAAGACGACTCTTCCTAGCATCTAAACTTCCAATATCTGGCGCATACCCCACTAAGGGGCGCTCCTGCAAGACTTGATACTGCCACCGTTTACTCTGATACATCACTCTCCTCCATAAAAGCAGACCCTTCCCTTCCCCACCCAAACATGCTATGCTAATGAGAGAAAGCAGATTTTCACCTAGAAAGGAACCTCATGACTGACAAGACGATCATTCTAGAAAAAGCGAGAGCCTATGTCTTGCAAGAATTAAAGGATGAGACCTCTGGCCACGATTGGTGGCATATCCACCGGGTCACCCAAAACGCGCTCCACATCGCCCAAGAGGAAGGGGCCGATCTCTTTATTTGTGAACTAGCCGCCCTTCTGCACGATATAGCAGATGCCAAATTAAATGAAAGCGAGGCCGCTGGACTGCAAAAAGTACAGGACTGGTTAATCCATAACGGGGTTTCTCCTAATGACCGTGAGCATATCCTCCACATCATCCAATACATGTCCTTCAAGGGAGGCACCCAAACCCATATCTCCTTAAGCCTCGAAGGGCAGGTTGTCCAAGATGCTGATCGCCTAGATGCCCTAGGGGCTATCGGAATCGCACGAACCATGGCCTACTCTGGTCACGCTGGCAGACTCATCCACGACCCCGACCGAAAGCCCCGAGAGCAACTCAGCTTGGAAGACTACCGTAGCGGACAAGACACAGCCATCCTGCACTTCTATGAAAAACTCCTCAAGCTCAAAGACGGCATGAACACTGCCTATGCCAAGAAACTAGCCCAGGGACGACACCAATTTTTAGAGGCCTATTTAGAGCAGTTTTATGCGGAATGGGAGGCAGAACGCTGATTTTCTCTTTCTTTGCGCATAGGAAAACCCGGGACGACGTCCCGGGTTTACTTGTTTATTCGAATTTCGCAAAGATTTCTTCTAATTTCTGAGCTACATTTGTATAGGTATGTCTGGTTTTCAAGGCATCTTGAGCTGGACGACCTAGCACATGATAGGTCATCTGCTCTTGCAGCTGGCCTAGTCTCCTACGCGCCAAAAACGTGAGGATCAGACTAGCTAAGAGGAAACCACAACCCAGATAGGCTGGGGCTAGCCAAGCTAGCAGGCCAGTCAAGCCCAAGGATAAGGTCGCAAAGACCTGGGCTAACTGCTTGGCTCCCCGATAGTCCGCAAAATAGAGCAGGGTAAGAAGATAGGCATTGGCAATACCATAGATTCCGTAAGCCAAACATAACTGATTCAAAAGGAATAGACTCCCAACTGGCAAACTGGCCTCCATCGGTAAGAGCAGAAGGTTGAGCCCCACCATGAGCAAACTGGTCGCAATGACCTGTTTCCAAATGAGATAGCCCAATTCCCTCTGTAATACCCGCATCATCTCGCGCTCAGCCTGTTGCAGACTGAGGTAATTCCCTTTTTTATTATATAAAAGGAAAAAACGATGAAAGTGCGGATAGAAGAAGACTTCAACAGAAATAACATAGGTGACCAGGCCAAAGAGGGTTAGGAGAAAGGCCAAGAGCAAGCCAAACTCATAACCAGGAGCTTGGCGAAAGAGGCCTGTGACTTGCTGGCTCAAGGGACTATAGAGGGCCACAACGATATGTCCATAGAGCCCTAGGAATAAAAGGGGGCCAACAGGGGCCAAATCGGCATAGTCATCCACCCGCCGTAAAAAATCAAAGGAGAGACGGTGATTGCTAGGGTAGTGCAACAAAATCTGCCCGACCATCCGAATCAGGATAAAGCCATAGGCCAGACAGGCTCCTAAGAGCAGTCCCTGATTGAGACCAAAGAAGGAAGCTAGGCCACCCGTCAAGACCAGGATTCCGGCTGCCAATACAAAGGCCTTACTAATGGAGCGGTACTCCTGAATGGCGGTTAGATACTGGATGGAGTTCCAAATCAAGGTCAGAACCCCAAACAAGAGTAAATTCAAAAGATAGGCCCATGGTCCCAAACCAGCGAAAAGAAGGAAGATACCATAGATCACCGTCCCCAGAAGGAGCAGCAAGACACTAGAGGCAAAAAAGGAAGACAAGACCTGATCTTCTCGGTCCTGGTAGAGACTGTCGGCTAGGTAGCGACTGACCAGATAGGAGAAGAAGCTCTGTATCCCTAGAGAGGCCAACATCGCATAGGTGATTCCTGTCAATACCTGCATCCGACTGCTCGCATCTATCAAGGTAAATTGAGCTAAAACCTGTACCAAGCCAACCAAAAAGAGACCGAGCAAGAAGGGACCGACGTAAATCAGACTGGTAAACCCATAAGCCTTTTCCTTAGACAAGGGTGTCTGCTCATCGTAGATTTTTCGTAATTCAAAACCGATACCGGCCACTAGCTCAACCTCCCTTCATACATGTGTTGGTATTGCTTAATCATTTGTTGGTGTTGATAACTGCGCGCCACTCTTTGGCGACCCACCTGCCCCATCCGCCAACGAGCCCCTTCAGACAGGGCCATCTTCGTCATAGCCTGTCCCAAAGAATGACTATCCGTTGGTGGAACCGTGTATCCTGCCAAGCCAAGGTGATCAAAAGGTCCACCCTCTAAGAGTTCTCGGCAAGCCCCGACATCCGTTGTCACACAGGGCCGACCAGCCGCAAGCGATTCGAGCACGGCCAAAGGTTGTCCCTCTGACAGACTGGAAAGAACCGTGAAATCCAAGTCACGCATATAACTACGAACATCCACGCGCCCTGCAAAGATTACCCGATCCAAGCCCAAATCTTCCACCAGTTGGTAACACTGCTGAGCATAGTCTGGATCAACCGTATCTCCCAAAATATGCAAGCGCACGTAGGAAAGTTCCTGACTCACATCCGCAAAGGCCCGAATCAGATTCAATACATCCTTAATAGGCGCCAACCGAATCACAGCACCGATGTCTACCCAGTCACTTGGTCCCTTGAGAGGAATCCCATTAAAGCGCTCGTAGTGAATTCCGTTGGAAATCACCTTCGTTTTCTGAGCAGGAGCCCCCAAGGACACTTGGATTTTCCGAGCATTTTCAAACAGGGAGGTGATCCTCTCAGCCTGGTCATAGGCCACCTGGGCCAATTGGTTAAAGTACTGAACCCAAGCCTGCTTCATTGCATGGAGAACCCAGCTAGAACTGAGAATCTCTTCCTCCCGCTCACGGCTATAAATTCCATGTTCCGTCACAAAAAGCGGTCGACCCGTCTGATGACTAGCCATCGCTCCCAAGAGTCCGGCATACCCTGTCGAAATAGCATGATAAGCATCCGCATCTGGAATTTCTGCCCCCAGAACCGTCAAAAGTGGGGTAAACATGGATTGAATTGAATAGTAATAATCGGTAAAAGGAACCAAGGGGTAAGACCGCTGGGCTTCTGCTTCTACCCAAGTGATAAAATCCGCACTTCGAGTCAGCCAAGCTGGATCCAAGCATCCTTCTTGGGCCGACTGGAAAAGCTGAGACCAAGAAGGCTCCTCCCCCTGAATAAGAGCTTGTAAGTTCGATTTTTCCTGCTTCCTCAAAACAGGGGTTCCATCAGAGCCAACCTGTGGTGGCTGATCGAGGAAGACCTCATGGAAGGCCACGACATTGGCAGGCATCTCATAGACCGGATCCGTAGACACTGAACCTCCTGGATGCACCGTCCAAATCACAAACTCATGTTCTGGTAAGGATTGAATATAGTCATGAGCCC
The DNA here is from genome assembly GCF_016458205.1 of Streptococcus sp. 121. Taxonomy (GTDB): domain Bacteria; phylum Bacillota; class Bacilli; order Lactobacillales; family Streptococcaceae; genus Streptococcus. The sequence continues at coordinate 8,250 of NZ_JAEMED010000046.1, forward strand.
AACTTGACACACCTCCATGAACATAGGGGTATGAACCTTCAAAAATAAGGGCAATTTTCATACTCTTCTCCTTTCATAAGCTCCATCATTTCTAGACACGACCTTCCAAACGTTGTTCCCAGAACCGTAAATGAGCTTCATTCTCATGGGTAATATAAATCCCTTCTTCCCGCACAGAAGCCAAGGCCTTACGGAAATTCCAGGCATCATGTAATTCAAAATAATAGCGAAGTAGAAGCATCCAGACTTCTTCCTGATCCGACCAAGTCGATAAGAGGTGGTAGAGCTCTGCTTGAGCTGCCTCATAATCTTCCAAATCTAACTGAATTTGTGCCAAGCGAAGATGCCCCTTATAGTTATTGGACCGCTCCACCTGCTCCTTGGCCAATCGGCCTGCCTGCAGAAGATAAGCACGACGAGCCTGCCCTTCCAGCAGTCCCGACCCCAAGTAGGCCTCTAAAGCTTCCTGATACTTTTTGAGACGCGCAGGCTCATGAGGCGCTTCCTCATAGGACTGCCGCAAACTCCGAATGCCCCGCTCATAGTCCTCCTGCAAACCTGCAATCACACTAGCCGCATAGTGGACAACCTCAGAATCACCATGTTGGCGGGCCATATAGAGCAACTCCAAATTATCCTTAGCCTGCTCCATGGGCAAGTCCAACAACAAGCCGCGAGCCACCTGACCATCCTCCAACAACAGCGCCGTCTCCAGAGGTAGAACCGGATTCTGATGCGGATCCACATCCACCCCCTTAGATTGGGTGGTCACATCCCATTCAACCGGTTCTTCCACCAATTTTAGATCCAATTCAATTTGTTGACTCAAATGAACAATAGAAAGCAGCAAGGGACCGAAAATCGGTAGAAGAATGGCAAAAATCACATAGTAACCAGGAAAATGGAAGACTCCCCGTTTGCCTTGTCTGGCCAAGTAACTAGCCCAGATCAAATGGAGGGCCAACACAAGGCCCATAAAGGTCCATTCCATAGACTAGCCCTCCCCATTCAAATGCCCTAAGGACTTCTGAGCCTCTTCCCTTTCCAGGAAGAATCCCAAAAGCCGGGCGAAAAATTCAATTTGCTGGGACTCCTGCAAATTCATGTGCTGGAAGTCCACCCCTTCAATCCAAAGCAAATAAGCAACCTGACCTGAACGCTTGATACTAACAGCGTAAGCTGGATAGCCAGCCAAGAGATCCGCATTCACCCATGAGGAGCCCTCCTGAATACGCGTAGCGACACGTGGAAGCGCCGATAAATCAATCTTTTGCGGCATCCCTTCCTGCTTGCCAACCACCAGATGGGCGGTTACTAACCCTTGATCAAAACGGTAAATCCCCATATCTCGGGCTTGAATCTTGGTATCCAACTGACTCAAGGCTTCGGAAAAGAGGGCCTCCCCCGGAGCCTGAGCCAGATGGTTGAAGAGGGTCGCGAAGTAACCAAAACCACCCCGTTCGCTCAGAATCTGATAACGCAAAGATTGTCGATCTTCGAGCACATGGCGGTAATTTTCTTGCAAGGCTTGGTGTTCCGACATCAGAGCAGCCTGCTCCGCCCGCAAGGTTGCTTGCCGATCCAGGTTTTGCATCTGCAGGTAACCCGCTAAAGCTGTAGCCAGAACATAGGCCAAAACCTGTAGCCAAAACGCAGCCGAACTCAGCAGACTCAAAGCTTCCCCTTGAGCGAAGGCGACTTGAAGGAGCAGAACCACCCCCATAGCCAAGAATCCCTTCTTCATCCCCCGAGCCTGGGCCACAAGGACCAGATAAAGGAGTGGGAAGGAGAGAGAGAGGCTAAAAGACTGCTGGGCCACAAGCAACTGCAAGCCCTGGGCTAGCAAAGCTCCCAAAAGGAGAAGAACATAGTCCACCCAAGGGGCAGTTCCCTGGTCTACAGGAACCCAAACCTTTTCATCCACTCTAAAATCACCCAGCTGTGGCAGTAGAGCCATTACCTCTACTGGCTCAGACCACTGGTAGCGATCTGTTAGCCGATTCCCTTGGATAGGCTGGTACAGTTCTTGCTCCTGCCCTCGGAAGTAGATTTCGTAACCTGTTAACTCTTTATTTTTTTGCAAAATGTCCGCAATCTCCCCAAAAGTCGCCGGTTCACTTGGGAACCAGGTCAGGGTTTCTGTTTGGCCATCCCAACTGTCTAGAACGCGGTAAATGAGTGAGGACAAGGTATCCAAGATTGCAAAGGGAGCTTCCTGATTCTCTCGCTCCGTAAACTCCAACCGTCCTTGCACCTGGGCCTGTCCTAGAATCTTGGCAAAATAAGGCTCCTTCTCCCAGGTTGAAAAGAGGTACGGCAGCTGCAAGACCTTATAAGCTCGGCCTTGCCAAGACTCCAACAAATCCAACTCCAAATCCATCAACCCAGGTAGATTTGATTGAACTTGAGGACCTGTCAGATATAAGAATTTGCTAACGGAAGCCTTTCCAAGCGCCAAAGCAGCCAATAATTCCCGGAGGGAGGCAAGAGACTGGGCACTAGGATTTTTATAGGTCAAGTAATCCGAGAAAAAGACCACTTGCTGAAAATCATAGGCTTCCAAAATTTCAGTCAGACTGAAGGGACTCTGCGCAGGCGACACCACTGTCACCTGCTGGTCTGTCCCTGCACTTATCTCTGACTCTCCAAAAATGAAAACCGCTCCCTGAGGGAAACTTTCTTGAATAAAGGTCTCCGTTACATAAGACGTATTCCCTATTAACAAAGTCCGCATATTCTGGCTCCTACTTTCCTTTTCCAAACTTTTCCTAAATCTGATTGGGGAACCTTTAGAGACAAGGCTCCCAATTTTATCAATATTCCTATTATACCATACTCTTCTATGGATTTTTGCAGCTATCTGAAAAAAGGCTGGGACAGAAGTCTCAACCTTTCGATTTTATACTGGACAAACTTCAAAATCGGAATACTCGAAAAATTTCAAAAAAATGACTAGGAAAGCCGATGATGGTAGAACTGAAGTTCACCGAAGAGGCTTGACAACGTCAGATTTTGAAATTTAATGAGTATTAATTGGTGAAAATACATTGACGCAGTGGTTGATTGAAATTAGTTAAGTATAGTCTTTTAGTTTATCTTTTATTACTGTGTTAGCTCGTCTTGCCGTACTTCAGTACTGTCTACGACTCGCTGCCTTGTACTAAAAGTAAACTAAAAGACTATATACTCAACTGTCCCACTCTCCTCACGAATCTTTATCCTGAAACACCTTCCACTCACGCGTCACCAGACAATTCCAGCTCATAGCTAATAGCGCTGAGCAGATAGAAGGGGGCGGTTTCAGCTCGGAGAATCCGAGGACCGAGGCCGACCAGCTGGGCACCGTGTTCCTGATAGGAGCTAATCTCTTGAGGACTGATGCCTCCCTCTGGTCCGACAAGCACCAACACCTTCTGCCCCGCCGTTAACTGGCGAAGCACCTGGGCCAGACGGCTTCTTTCGCCAGCCTTAGCTTCTTCTTCATAGGCCACCAAGACATGGTCAAATTGATCCATTCGTTCCAACAGTTCAGCCTGGTTGGCCAGCAGTTCCACCTGAGGAAGCAAGTCTCGCTTGCTTTGCTCAGCTGCTCCCAAGATCACCTTCCGCAATTTCTCCTGGCGCTTGGCTAATTTTTTCGCATCCCATTTGACCACTGACCATTGGCCAGGGAAGCCCCAAATTTGGTGAACCCCTAGTTCGGTTGCTTTTTGGGCCACCAATTCTAACTTATCCCCTTTGGGATAGGCGCAAGCCAAAGTCACCTGAACCGGCAATTCCTTATCAGCAGCTACAGGCTTCTCTAAGTCGAAGAGAGCGGATTCCCGATCTGCCAGTTTTGCCTGCCATTTTTCTCCTTGGTCAAAAACAAAAATCAGCTGTTCCCCTTCCTGCAGGCGGAGTACAGAAAATAAATGTTTGAGGAGATCCTTATTCTGGACCTGGTAAGGGTTACTAACCGGACCTTGGACAAAATATTGCTGCATACTAGCCTCCAATCACACCTTCTGGGTTTTGGGTCTTTTTAAAAATCCCCGCATTCCATTCCCCTTCGATCATCTGACGCTCTAGGTAGAAGCCAGCAGTCTCTGCCGCCTCCCGAACCATGGACCACTTATCCGCAATGATTCCACTCATGATCAAGTAACCTTCTTCTTCCAAGAGACGGTAGGCATCCTCCGTCAGCAAGACTAGAATATCCGCTAAAATATTGGCAACAATCACCTGGGCTCGCTCTTCTACCCCAACCAAGAGGTTACCCGCTGCTACCTGAATCTGGTCAGAACCCGGATTCAAATCAATGTTCTCCTGGGCCACTTTCACAGCTACCTCATCCAGATCATAGGCAAAGACCCGCTCTGCTCCCAACTGAACAGCCGCAATGGATAGAACCCCACTACCGGTTCCCACGTCTAGAACCCGTTCACCCCCACGGAGGACCTGTTCCAGTGCATAGAGACTCAATTTCGTGGTTGGATGGGTACCGGTCCCAAAAGCCATTCCCGGATCCAACCGCAACAATTTCTCACCTGGACTTGGCTGATAATCCTCTGTCCAAGAAGGGACAATGGTTAACTGGTGACTAATCCGAGCTGGCTCATAGTATTTCTTCCAATTCTCTGCCCAGTCTTCCTCTTCCAACTCTTGGGACTCAATTCGGATAGCAGCTTTATCAAAATCCACCTGCGCTGCCTCAATAGCGACTTCCAAGTCCGTCCGCAGAACTGCCAATTCAACCTGTTCCGGATAGTAAGCACGGATGGTCACTGTCGGCAGAACATCTACCTCTGGCAACAATTCTCCGAAGCCATCTTCCTGTCGCTGAAATTCTTGACTGTCCTCAATCGCCACCCCCTGGGCACCCAGACCAATCAAGAGGTCACTCATCCACTCTTCTCCCTCACGATTTACCACAACCGCTAATTCTTGCCACATCCTTTTTTCCTCCTAATAACGCGGATAAGGGTAACGAAGTCCCTCTTCCACTTGCTCCAAACCACGATCAAATGCCACTTGATCCCAAACCAACTCAAAATCTTCCGCTTCTTCATCTTGTAAAAAATCAAAGATATCGTCCAAACCAGACTCGGCTAGATCTGACAAAAATTGTACAAAGTAAGTTAAAAACTCACGGGAAAACCCAACCTTAGGATCATAGGGCAGAACCGTCAGATAATCTGCCGCCTCATAGCGGGACTTGGCTGGATTGACAAACAAAAGCGACTCCTCTAACAAAAGCTCTTCCGCAAAAACCTGGTCCTCCTCATCAAGTAGAGCCACCTGCTCCTGATTGGCAATCTCCAACAAAAACGACAACTGAATCGCATGGTTCCGCTTATCCCATTGAATCTCATAATCAAAGGGAAAGGCCTTGTCCATCTCCTGGTCAAGAACCTCAATAAATCCATATTTAGCCATGGGGTGAGTCTCCTTCTCTGTGCTATAATAGTAGTTATTATTCTACCACAAGATTGAAGGAGGACGAAAGTCGTGAATCAAAACCTGGCCCTGAACATGCGCCCCACCAACCTAGACCAAATCGTCGGCCAATCCCACCTGGTCGGCCCTGGAAAAGTCCTCCGCCGCATGGTTGAAGCCGGTAAACTCTTCTCCATGATTCTGTACGGACCTCCCGGAATTGGAAAAACCAGCATTGCCAGCGCTCTAGCTGGCAGCACCGGTCAGGTATTCCGCACCTTCAATGCCACCACCGACACCAAACAACGCATGAAGGAAATCGCCGAAGAAGCCCGCTTCTCCGGCAGTCTGGTTCTCCTCCTAGACGAGATCCACCGCCTCAACAAGGACAAACAGGACTTCTTCCTGCCTCTTCTAGAAAGCGGTCAATTAACCATCATCGGGGCCACTACCGAAAACCCCTTCTATTCCATCAACCCCGCCATTCGCTCCAGACTTCAAATCTTCGAACTCAAACCCCTGACCACTGACGAAATGAAGGCCGGCATCCAAGCCGCCCTCCAAGACCCTAACCGTGGCTTTGACTTCCCCGTCCAACTGACCTCTGAGGCCTTAACCTTCCTCAGCCAAGCCAGCAACGGGGACCTTCGTGCAGCCTATAATACCCTAGAATTAGCGGCTCTCTCAACCCCCAAAAACGAAGAGGGCCAAGTCCACCTTGACTTGAATATCCTCAAAGAATGCTTGCAAAGCAGCCACCTCACCCTAGACAAGGACGGCGACGGCCACTATGACCTCCTCTCTGCCCTCCAAAAGTCAATCCGCGGCAGTGATGTCGACGCCAGCCTCCACTACGGTGCCCGACTCATTAAAGGCGGTGACCTAGACAGCCTAGCCCGCCGCCTCACTGTCATCGCTTACGAAGATATCGGATTAGCGAACCCACAAGCGCAAATCCACACCGTCACCGGATTGGAAGCTGCCAAACGCATCGGCCTCCCCGAAGCTCGAATTATCATCGCCAATATCATTGTTGACCTGGCCCTCTCCCCTAAGTCCAACTCCGCCTACGCAGCCATGAACCAAGCCTTGGCCGATCTTGAAAACTTCGGCTCCCTTCCAATTCCAGACCATCTCCGAAGCGGAACCCATGCCGGAAACAAGCAACAACCTTATCTCTACCCCCACGATTACCCTGACAAGTGGGTGGACCAAGACTACCTTCCAAACTCCCTTAAAAACCGCCATTACTTCCAACCCAACCTGACCGGCCGCTACGAACAAGCTTTGGCAGCACGCAAAGACTGGATTGACAAAGCTAAAGCCAAAACATGATGGCGGTTTCACTTTTTTAACTTTTTCTCTTGCCAATTTTAAAAAAAGTGGTATCATATATATAAAGATAGGCTGTGGTGTGCGAATTCATACCTAAGTGTTGACCGACTATTTTTTGTATAACCCGGGAGACAAAGACATCTAACCGCGTGCAGGCCGTTCCACACGGAAGCAGCTTCAGTTAGAGCATGTCACCCACCTGCTTATTCGCGCGGGTTCAATACAAACCATGAATTTTCGGCACCAATACAGCTATTTTCCTTCCTTAGCTCAGCTGGCAGAGCAGCGGACTCTTAATCCGTGGGTCGCAGGTTCGATCCCTGCAGGGAGGATACGAATACAGACGAAAAAGCCTATTTTGTAGGCTTTTTTTGATACTCTTTTATGATTTGTCCGCCGTGTGTCCGTTTCCTGTGAAACTCGATTATTCAATCACTTCTTTCCGAAAAATTGGTATTTTCGGGAAGATAAAAACAACAATTTACAATAATACTAAAAGAGACTGCTTTCACAATCTCTTTTCTAAAAAAATCTATGATGTACACGTCTACTTAAAAATAGATGAAGCAAAAATATCTTTAAGTGCATTTACATCATTAAGAATATCTTCTGCAGAATTAACATTGAAATCTCTTTCCACTAGAACATATTCTAAATTAGTTAAAAAAGGTTTCACATATTTTACCGCTTCAAGTATTTCATCATCTAAATTATTAAAATGTGTGTCCTGATACACCCCTCTTTCATCTATCGTAAGACCAGATACATGCATTACTTTAACTTTATCAAAAGGATAAGATTCTACATACTGCTTAAAATCTTTATTATTCCTTTTACATGTAATATACATATTTGTTATATCAAGCATTAAAGAAACATTTGTTGATTGAATAACTTTATCAATAAATTCTGACTCAGTATATTGATCATTAGTTAATTCTGTTTGAGTAATATTTTCTATCAAAAAATTTTCAGGAAAATATTCAGCAATAGTAGGTAAATTATTTTGAAAAATCTCTAAACTCCTATCATTATATTCAATTTGTTGAACAGCAGTTAAATAAACATTGTCAATATAAGAATAGGCAATATAGTCAGAAAAATATTTAGAATTAAGAAATTCAGACACATAAAAATATTTATCTAGCATATCCTCTTGAGGTCCTTCAGGAGAAAATATTGATGTCCTTAAACAATGCAATCCCAAATCAATATTATTCAATCCAGATAATTCTTTAATATGCTTCATATCTTTAATATCCGTAATTTCTGGCATAATCTCTAAAAAATTTACATTTTTCACTAAAAGATCCAAAAATTGATTATGGATATGAGGTCTGTAACAAACACCGATTTTCATAAATACTTTTCCTTCCTAAATAATAAATAAAAGATAACAAGCAGATTTAAAACAAATAATCCTATTTCTAAAAAAGTTGCTTCCCTTCCAAATAAAGATAAAAGAATTGAAAAGAATGAACCATTTACAGTCAATGTTTGTAAAATGTACTTCATATCATTTTCTTGATTAACCTGTAAAAAATACTTTCTAACTTTAATTCCCAAAGAAATAAGACAGGCAGTTAAAAAACTAAAACTCCAAGCAGGCTTCGCCTGCTAACTCATGACGGAAAATTAGTTCAGGTATATAATAAAGATGAGCAATACAAATCCGTAAGTTTATTAGGGCTTTGCCGAGCCTGTAACTAAAACTGGATGAATAAGAGTCATGAGATAACTCGAATACGCCTTGAGCGTGAAAATAAAATTACA
>NZ_JAEMED010000047.1 GCF_016458205.1 Streptococcus sp. 121
TCTTAGCTTCATTCGCTTTAGAGTCAACTTCTGATTTAGCTGTTAATTTTTCTTCATCTGTTAAATCAGTGCGCCCATCTATCTCGTCTTTCTTAGCTTGTGCAGCATCATCGATGGCTTGCTTAGCTGCTGGCTTAGCTACTGGAGATGGATTTTCTGCTTTAATCGCATCAACTCCTGAATCCTTCGCCGCTGTTACATCCGCATCTGTCTTCGCTGCATCTACTGCGTCTTTTGCTTTGGTTGCTTCTGCATCAACCTCAGACTTAGCTGCGTCTTTCTCTTCCTTCGTCAAGTCATCACGACCGTCGATCTCTGCCTTCTTCACTGCTGCTGCGTCATCGATGGCTTGCTTAGCTGCTGGCTTAGCTACTGGAGATGGATTTACCGATCTGATATCTGTTGCACCAGTGTCTTTGTCAGATGATACAGCATCGTTGGTTGTCGCATCATCAACAGCTTTCTTAGCGACAGTTGCTTTAGAATCAACTTCTGATTTAGCTGTTGATTTTTCTTCATCTGTAAGGTCAGTACGAGCATCAATCTCAGACTTCTTAGTTTGGGCAGCTTCGTCAATAGCTGCTTTAGCCGCATTCTTGGCTACCGGATATGGATTTACTGAGTTAACGTCTGTTACACCAGCATCCTTAGCGGAAGTTACTCCATCGTTGGTTGTCGCGTTATCGATGGCTTTCTTCGCGTCAGTGGCTTTAGAATCAACTTCTGATTTAGCTGTTGATTTTTCTTCATCTGTTAAATCAGTGCGCGCATCTATCTCGTCTTTCTTAGCTTGTGCAGCATCATTGATCGCTTTCTTAGCTTCATCCTTAGCCACTGGAGATGGATTCACTGAGTTTATGTCTGTTACACCAGTGTCTTTGGCAGATGATACAGCATCGTTGGTTGTCGCATCATCAACAGCTTTCTTAGCTTCATTCGCTTTAGAGTCAACTTCTGATTTAGCTGTTAATTTTTCTTCATCTGTTAAATCAGCGCGCGCATCAATCTCAGACTTCTTGGCTTGGGCAGCTTCGTCAATAGCTGCTTTAGCCGCTTCCTTGGCTACTGGAGATGGATTTACTGAGTTAATATCTGTTACGCCTGCGTCTTTGGCAGATGATACAGCATCGTTGGTTGTCGCATCATCAACAGCTTTCTTAGCGACAGTTGCTTTAGAATCAACTTCTAATTTAGCAGCTGCCTTCTCTTCGTCTGTGACATCAGGACGAGCATCAATCTCAGACTTCTTGGCTTGAGCAGCATCATCTATCGCTTTCTTAGCGGCATCCTTGGCTACTGGAGATGGGTTTACTGAGTTGATATCCGATACTCCTGCATCTTTAGCGGAAGTCACGCCATCGTTGGTTGTCGCTGAATCAATAGCTTTCTTGGCATCATCGGCTTTTGCATCAACCTCAGACTTAACGGTTGCCTTCTCTTCGTCAGTTAGATCTGAGCGTCCATCGATCTCTGCTTTCTTCGCTGCTGCTGCGTCATCGATGGCTTGCTTGGCTGCTGGCTTAGCTACTGCATCTGGATTTTCTGCTTTAATCGCATCAACTCCTGAATCCTTCGCCGCTGTTACATCCGCATCTGTCTTCGCTGCATCTACTGCGGCTTTTGCTTTGGTTGCTTCTGCATCAACCTTTTCCTTAGCTGCGTCTTTCTCTTCCTTCGTCAAGTCATCACGACCGTCGATCTCTGCTTTCTTCGTTGCTGCTGCGTCATCGATGGCTTGCTTAGCTGCTGGCTTAGCTACTGGAGATGGATTTTCTGCTTTAATCGCATCAACTCCTGAATCCTTCGCCGCTGTTACATCCGCATCTGTTTTAGCCGCATCTACTGCATCTTTTGCTTTGGTTGCTTCTGCATCAACCTCAGACTTAGCTGCGTCTTTCTCTTCCTTCGTCAAGTCATCACGACCGTCGATCTCTGCTTTCTTCGCTGCTGCTGCGTCATCGATGGCTTGCTTGGCTGCTGGCTTAGCTACTGCATCTGGATTTTCTGCTTTAATCGCATCAACTCCTGAATCCTTCGCCGCTGTTACATCCGCATCTGTCTTCGCTGCATCTACTGCGGCTTTTGCTTTGGTTGCTTCTGCATCAACCTTTTCCTTAGCTGCGTCTTTCTCTTCCTTCGTCAAGTCATCACGACCGTCGATCTCTGCTTTCTTCGCTGCTGCTGCGTCACCGATGGCTTGCTTAGCTGCTGGCTTAGCTACTGCATCTGGATTTTCTGCTTTAATCGCATCAACTCCTGAATCCTTCGCCGTCGTTACATCCGCATCTGTCTTCGCTGTATCTACTGCGTCTTTTGCTTTGGTTGCTTCTGCATCAACCTTTGCCTTAGCTGCATCTTTCTCTTCCTTCGTCAAGTCATCACGACCGTCGATCTCTGCTTTCTTCACTGCTGCTGCATCATCGATGGCTTGCTTAGCTGCTGGCTTAGCTACTGGATATGGATTTACCGATCTGATATCTGTTGCACCAGTGTCTTTGGCAGATGATACACCATCGTTGGTTGTCGCTGAATCAATAGCTTTCTTGGCATCATCGGCTTTTGCATCAACCTCAGACTTAGCTGCGTCTTTCTCTTCCTTCGTCAAGTCATCACGACCATCGATCTCTGCTTTCTTCGCTGCTGCTGCGTCGTCGATCGCTGTTTTAGCCGCTTCCTTGGCTACTGGCTCTGGGGTCACTGACTTAATATCCGATACTCCTGCATCTTTAGCGGAAGTCACACCATCGTTGGTTGTCGCAGCGTCGATCGCTTGTTTGGCTTGGTCAGCCTTAGTATCAACATCAGATTTAGCGGTTGATTTTTCTTCATCTGTGAGATCAGGACGAGCGTCAATCTCAGACTTCTTAGCTTGGGCAGCTTCGTCAATAGCTGCTTTAGCCGCTTCCTTGGCTACTGCATCTGGATTTTCTGCTTTAATCGCATCAACTCCTGAATCCTTCGCCGCTGTTACATCCGCATCTGTCTTCGCTGCATCTACTGCGGCTTTTGCTTTGGTTGCTTCTGCATCAACCTCAGACTTAGCTGCGTCTTTCTCTTCCTTCGTCAAGTCATCACGACCGTCGATCTCTGCTTTCTTCGCTGCTGCTGCGTCATCGATGGCTTGCTTGGCTGCTGGCTTAGCTACTGCATCTGGATTTTCTGCTTTAATCGCATCAACTCCTGAATCCTTCGCCGCTGTTACATCCGCATCTGTCTTCGCTGCATCTACTGCGGCTTTTGCTTTGGTTGCTTCTGCATCAACCTTTTCCTTAGCTGCGTCTTTCTCTTCCTTCGTCAAGTCATCACGACCGTCGATCTCTGCTTTCTTCGTTGCTGCTGCGTCATCGATGGCTTGCTTAGCTGCTGGCTTAGCTACTGGAGATGGATTTACCGATCTGATATCTGTTGCACCAGTGTCTTTGGCAGATGATACACCATCGTTGGTTGTCGCTGAATCAATAGCTTTCTTGGCATCATCGGCTTTTGCATCAACCTCAGACTTGGCTGCGTCTTTCTCTTCCTTCGTCAAGTCATCACGACCATCGATCTCTGCTTTCTTCGCTGCTGCTGCGTCGTCGATCGCTGCTTTAGCCGCTTCCTTGGCTACTGGCTCTGGGGTCACTGACTTAATATCCGATACTCCTGCATCTTTAGCGGAAGTCACACCATCGTTGGTTGTCGCAGCGTCGATCGCTTGTTTGGCTTGGTCAGCCTTAGTATCAACATCAGATTTAGCGGTTGATTTTTCTTCATCTGTGAGATCAGGACGAGCGTCAATCTCAGACTTCTTAGCTTGGGCAGCTTCGTCAATAGCTGCTTTAGCCGCTTCCTTGGCTACTGCATCTGGATTTTCTGCTTTAATCGCATCAACTCCTGAATCCTTCGCCGCTGTTACATCCGCATCTGTCTTCGCTGCATCTACTGCGTCTTTTGCTTTGGTTGCTTCTGCATCAACCTCAGACTTAGCTGCGTCTTTCTCTTCCTTCGTCAAGTCATCACGACCGTCGATCTCTGCCTTCTTCACTTGAGCAGCGTCATCGATAGCTTGCTTAGCTGCTGGCTTAGCTACTGCATCTGGATTTTCTGCTTTAATCGCATCAACTCCTGAATCCTTCGCCGCTGTTACATCCGCATCTGTTTTAGCCGCATCTACTGCATCTTTTGCTTTGGTTGCTTCTGCATCAATCTCAGACTTAGCTGCGTCTTTCTCTTCCTTCGTCAAGTCATCACGACCGTCGATCTCTGCTTTCTTCGTTGCTGCTGCGTCATCGATCGCTGCTTTAGCCGCTTCCTTGGCTACTGGCTCTGGGGTCACTGACTTAATATCCGATACTCCTGCATCTTTAGCGGAAGTCACACCATCGTTGGTTGTTGCAGCGTCAATTGCTTTCTTAGCGTCATTCGCCTTGGTATCGACCTCTGATTTAGCAACTGTTTTCTCTTTATCCGTGAGATCCGCACGCGAATCAATCAAGGCTTTCTTAAGATCTACCTCATCGTCGATCGCTTGCCTCGCCTCATTTTTGGCCACAGCTGATGGATTTATGACATCAATGGCATCGATGCCTGTTTGGCGTGCATTATTGACAGCAGCATCATTTTTAGCTGAATGAATGGCCTCTATAGCTTTCGTTACTTCAGAATTTACCTGTGATCGAGCTTGAACTTTCTCTTCCTCAGTTAGATCTTTCCGTTCATCGATTTCCGCCAATTTTTCATCAGCCTTGTCAAATAGATCCCGTTTAGCCGTTTCCTTCGCTTCCCCAACAACTCTAGCAGAGTCAATCAGATTCACCCCAGAATTCTTAGCAGACTCTACAGCATCATTGGTTGTTGCTGCATCAATGGCTTTCTTGGCATCTGCGACCTCTTGATCAACAATCGCTTTGCTTGACTCTTTCTCCTCATCCGTCAGGTCTGTACGAGTATCGATTTCAGACTTCTTGGCTTGAGCTGCGTCATCAATCGCTTGTTTCGCCGCGTTTTTAGTATCAGCTTTGGGATTTACAGCTGAAATAGTGTCGATACCTGTGCTTTTAGCGGATTCAACACTAGCTTTATCCTGAGCTGCATCGACCGCATTTTTGGCATTGGTCGCCTCAGAATCAATCTGAGACTTAGCAGCATCTTTTTCTTCCTTTGTTAATTCATTACGGGCATCAATGGCTGCTTTTTGATCAGTTGCTGCTTGATCAATAGCCTCTTTTGCCCCATTTTTTATATTTGATTTTCCATCCAGCGCATTCTTAGCATCCTCAACCGCTTGTTTGGCATTATCAATCTCCGTTTGGCTGGCGCTTGGATTTTGGATAACCTTGTTGGCATCTTCAACTGCCTTATCATAGACATCCTTCTTATCTTGACTTGCGTCTGTATAATTATCATCAGCTTTAGTGATGTTATCTTGATTTACTGTATCCCTAAGAGGATCCTTATCGGTAACATGAATCACGAATGATTTTTGAGATTCTCTACCAGCACCATCTCTGACCGTCACCGTTACAGGATAGTCGCCCTTCTCTGCAGTAGGATTTCCTGTGACAACTTTATTGTTATAGCTTAATCCATTAGGCAGCCCAGTGACCGTTACAGTTGGATCTCCTTCAGCTATCGTAAAGTCAATTGTTTTTCGGAAAGAAGCGCCTTTGGCGATGGTCTCGTCGGTTAAAGAGACGATATCCGGGTTAAAGGTAATAGTCTTACTTTTATCCATCACCGAGGTAGTTCCATCATAGTTGGTAACCGTCACAACCCCATTATTTGCAACTGAAAATACAGATGTAGGATTGATCCCCTGATTTTTGGGAACAGCTTTGATGGCATTCACGATAGCCTGTTTCTCAGACTCTGTCAGATTATTTCGATCTGCGACAAAGGTCTTAGCTGGGTCGTATAACAGGACCGTAATATCAACCACCTGCTCATCTTTTGATCCATCAGGATAGGTCACGATAACCGTTGGCCTGATATGACGGGGAATACTCATATCCAAATTTTCCTTAAACGAATAAGTAGTCCCACTAGGGTATGAGGTCGTTACAACCGATCGATCCGCTTGATACATCATATTGGGATGATTAATATTCACAGCACGCGGACGTGGAGTTACACCATACTGATCCGCCATTGTACCGTTATTCCGGAAGGCACTTCCACGCGCTACAGTGGCCGTACGACGGAAGGCAGATTCTCTAGAAGCGGACGGTACCAAGGCAAACAGCAATTGGTTTTGCTGGAGTTCACGAATTTCTTGGTTTAACCTGGCTACTTCATTTGAAGCCAGTTTATAACCTTCTGGGACTTGAGCTGGATCCAAAGTGATAGAGACAGTTGCAGGCCGTTCACTTGTTGATACCGTTGCAACTTTTTCAACGGAGCGGATTGCTTCGTTCGTGTTCTGGTTAACAAAGGTCAGCGTATAAGGAATCTCAACTTCTCTTTGATTACTAGTCGCTTTTTCCCCTGACCAATCTTCCTTAACTTCCTCAACTTTAGTAGATTCTTCAACTTTTTCAGTTGTTTCTTTCTTTTCTTCTGTTAAAGGCTTCATTTCTTCCTCAGCCTTAACTTCTGGTTCAGAAGAAGCAGGAAGCTCGCTTGATGTATGTGTTGAAGTTTTAGACTCTACAGAGACAGGTGATTCAACAACTGATTCATTTGTTGATATAATAAGTTCTCGCAACTCCACCGGATTCGTCTGTTCCTTAGCTAGATTTGAACTTGCCAGACCCGTCGATTCTTCCACTTCATCAGCAGAAACACCTGTCCCCATCACCAAAAAGGCAGCGATTGCTACTGATACAACTCCTACATTAAATTTCCGTATTGAGAAACGCTGACGCGTCTCAAACGGGAATTTTCCATTTTTCTTTTTCATGGATATCCTTTCAAAATTTTATTTCCCCTTATTATCCCATAAAGAAAGGATTTACTCAAGAACCTCTATCTCATAAACAAGGTATTTGTAACCCCTTCCCCTGATCTTCAAACTCAATCTCATAAAACTCCAAAAACTAACTCGTGAAGTCCAGACAATGCTAAGTGAGAGTAAGGCGAAACTAACAACGGTTACATTTGATCTTGGAAGAGTATTAACGAATTCCTAGGACAGGATGTTATCGACGAGACTCAAGGACTCTCCCTTAAAGTTCGAATTTCTATTTGTCAGTTTGCAGCTGGTTAAGCAACAGTATCCCCTAGGTAACCTCGTTTATGTGAGAACTTCTGACATAGTTCGTTGCTTGTTTTTGAAAATTTTGGTAAAATACAACAATAAATGATAGTTTATCTGACAAAAAAGGAGAAAAATATGCCGCTTATTCAATTTAAAAACGTCGAAAAGTACTACGGTGATTACCATGCACTTCGGAACATCAACCTAGAAATCGAAAAAGGCCAAGTTGTTGTTCTCCTTGGACCTTCCGGATCAGGCAAATCAACCCTTATTCGAACCATAAACGCCTTAGAATCGATCGAAACTGGAAGTCTAGTCGTAAACGGACACGAACTAGTCCATGCATCAAACCAGGAACTGGTCCAACTTCGAAAAGAAGTTGGAATGGTCTTCCAGCACTTCAACCTCTACCCCCACAAAACGGTTTTAGAAAATGTCACCCTAGCTCCAATCAAAGTACTAGGAATGGACCCAAAGGAAGCCTTGGCCTTAGCCGAAAAATACCTAACCTATGTAAATATGTGGGATCGTAAAGATTCCTATCCTGGTATGCTATCCGGTGGACAAAAACAACGTGTAGCCATCGCTCGTGGCTTGGCCATGAAGCCTGAATTACTTCTATTCGATGAACCAACTTCTGCCTTGGACCCAGAAACCATCGGCGATGTCTTAACCGTCATGCAAAAGCTAGCCCGAAGCGGAACCAATATGGTCGTTGTGACCCATGAAATGGGATTCGCTCGTGAAGTAGCGGACCGTATCATTTTCATGGCGGATGGAGAAATCTTGGTCGATACCACTGATGTTCACGGCTTCTTCGACAACCCTCAAGAACCACGCGCTCAACAATTTCTCAGCAAAATTATCAACCATACCAGTGATAACGTAAAAGAAGACTAGGAGGAAGCCATGAATCTTTCCAAATACCTTAAATTTCTAGCAGGTTTCTGTTTAAGCCTCCTCTTCCTATCGACAAGCGTTGCTGCAACCGAACTCCCTGACCAAGTTCAAAAAATTAAAGATACAGGTGTCTTGCGTGTTGGTGTTAAACAAGACGTTCCCAATTTCGGTTACCTCGACCCCAAAGACAATCAATACCATGGCATGGAAATCGATATCGCTCAACAAATTGCCAAGGAATTAGGCGTGAAAATCGAGTACACCCCCGTAACATCCCATACGCGGGAACCGTTGATGGATAACGGTCAAGTTGACCTCATCATCGCCACGTATACGATTACCCCGCAAAGACAAGAATCTTACGCGATCTCAACACCCTACTACTACGACGAAATCGGATTTTTAGTAAACCAAAAATCCGGCATCAAGAGTCCAAAAGGTTTAGATGGTAAGACTATTGGGGTTTCCCAAGGTTCAACAACTAAAGCAAATCTTCAGGCTTTTGCCAAAGAAAATGGACTCTCTTTCATTTTTGTAGAACTGGGGTCCTTCCCTGAATTGGCAATCTCCCTTTACGCACAACGGATTGACGCCTTTTCTGTCGATAAATCCATTCTATCCGGTTACACCAGCAAACAAACGCAAATCCTAGATCAAGGATTTAATACACAAGAATACGGAATTGCCAGCAAAAAGACGAATACTGAATTGATTGACTACATTGATAACCTCATTGAAAAATGGACCCAAGACGGTACACTCAAACAAATTCAGGATTCGTACAATCTGAAGTCCGCTCAACCTACAGAAGACTAAGGAGGAAATATGTTACACGCAACAACTTCAACCAGCCCCTTCGCTTTAAGTAGATGGGCTGCCTTATTTCAGGAATCCGCTAGTTTCTTCCAAGGCTTTCTCTACACCCTTGGTTTGTCTATCGGGTCTCTTGCTTTAGCCATGCTTCTCGGTATCCTTTTTGCAATCATGGCGTCAAGTCAAAACAAATTCGCCCAATCTTGCTCTCGGGTCTTTGTGGAATTTTTCCAGAATACGCCACTGCTAGTTCACTTTGTCTTTGTCTTTTATGGCCTAGCCATTGTATCGCAGGGAACAATCATGATTTCAGCCTTTTGGACCGGCATTCTTTGTGTCGGCCTCTACCACGGGGCATATATTGCAGAAGTATTCCGTTCCGGTATCGAGGCTGTCCCTAAAGGGCAAATGGAAGCTGCCCTCTCTCAAGGTTTTAGTTATGGGGAGAGCATGCGGTTAATCATTATTCCTCAGGCAATTCGAACCATCCTTCCTCCACTGACCAACCAAGTGGTAAACTTAATTAAAAACACTGCAACCGTAGCTATTATTTCGGGTGCAGACATCATGTTCGTCGCTAAATCCTGGGCCTTTGAAAGCACCAACTATGTTCCCGCCTTTGCCGGCGCTGCTCTTCTTTATTTCATCCTCTGCTTCCCACTAGCTAGCTGGGGAAGAAGAATTGAAGAAGCCAATAAGCAGACCTACACACTTTAATTTAGAAAGGAACGGCTATGTCTGAACTTTTTACCAGTTACAACCTCAGTTTCCTTCTACAGGGCTTAGGGCTCACACTGCTCATCTCTGCGTCCGCGATTGTGTTATCTACCTTCTTTGGGACCATTCTGGCCCTGATGCGTAACAGTAGCTATCGTTTCCTCAAACTCTTAGCGGGTATCTATATTGAGTTTGTCAGAAATGTCCCTAACTTGCTGTGGATTTTCATTATCTTTTTGGTCTTTCAGGTCAAATCCCTACCTGCAGGGATTCTATCCTTTACCATTTTTACATCTGCAGCACTGGCAGAAATCATCCGAGGCGGCCTCAATGCAATTGATCAGGGACAAACTGAGGCCGGCCTCTCTCAAGGCTTTACCAGTTACCAGATTTTTACACTCATCATTTTCCCACAGGCCTTTCGCAAAATGTTGCCAGCGATTATTTCCCAATTCGTGACAGTGATCAAAGACACTTCCTTCCTCTATTCGGTTATTGCCCTTCAAGAACTCTTTGGTAAGAGCCAAATCTTGATGGGACGCCACTTCCAACCCGAACAAGTGTTTACCCTCTATGCATTCGTCGCACTGACTTATTTTATTATCAACTTCCTAATCTCCAGTTTATCCCGAAGACTTGCCCTTCGTTGGAAAGAGCAACAATAAAATACTCAAAAACCCCCAAGCGCTTGGGGGTTTTTCGGCTATAGAGGATTGACTCAGGCGTGTTCAGAAGCACCTGATGAAGCATCTGCTGCAGGTGCCGCGGATGCAGGACCGCCTTGTGCATCAGAAGCCCCGCTTGTAGCATCTGCAGCTGCGGCAGCAGCCGGTCTCACAGATCCACCGACGAGGGATTGGCCTGTTGTTTCTAAATACCAGTCCAACCACGGTTTAAAGTTGAAGACAATCTCATTAATACCCGCATAAGATCCATCTGGATAGTACATCGCCTGATAATTATGGGTGTTAATAATATGTTCTGAAGGATTTGGTACAAGGGTCCGAACATATTCTTGGTTTCCATTGCGCAACGTTCCAACAACCCACTCAACATTTTTCATCCGATTTGCGGGTAGACTATTATGCACTGTCCCCAAGCGACTTCCAGACTGGGCAGGCACCCGTTTGGCCAACATGGTACTTGGATCTTGGTGAGCATTGTTGTAGTACAAGAACTGGTTGTTGTCATCTGCATAGGTCAATTCAAATGGCATTGAGTTGAGGAACATATTAATCTGATCAACCGTTAAAATACCGTGATCTAAGCGGACATAGGTATTACCGGATACAGCCCCCGTAATTTCAGCCACTTTTTCAACCCATTCTGGATCATCTGGATCCACTTCTGTAATGGTAGTTGCAATTGGGTTATTACAGTACAAATCTTCTGGAAGAATTGGTTTTGGTTTCCGAAGTTTTGAAACCACTTGTACATATTTAATGAAATTGTCCACACAGGATTCTAAAAAGTTAACAGTTCCTTCACTGATGATATTTCCGTTTTCATCAAATGCTTCCTTGGCTTTACCAAGCAAGAACTCATTTCCAGGTAGGGTATAGGCATTCACGCCAGGAGCATCTAAAATTTTTCTCAAATGAGTTTGGGCACGGGAAGTTCCCTGATCATGGTAGGAGGCCCCTACAATCATGATTGGTTTACTTTCCAGTGGATGAACCTTGTACGACAACCATTCTAAGACACTCTTTAAGGCAGCTGTAATGGTATGGTTGTGTTCTGGTGTCGCAATGATGACACCATCTGCGCGTGTAATTTTATTATTTAATAGACGTAATTGAAAATGCGCTTCCCAGTCTTCGTCTTGGTTGAACATTGGAATGTCTGTGATTTCTAAAATCTCCAATTCAAACCGCGTTTTAAAGTGTTTTCGAATAAATTCTAACAATGTGCGGTTGTATGACTGTTCTGCGTTTGATCCAACGATTCCTACAAATTTCATTCTTTCTCCCTCTCTTATGACAAGTTTTCCCAGTCAAAGTTTTCAGCTTCTTGACGTAGTAATTCTTGGGCATTTGACAATTTACTTGTTACTTTCACAAAAACACGAAAATCATCGAAAATTGCCTCTAATTTTTGAATAATCCGTGCATCCCTTAAGTTCCCATCATAGTCAAAAGCTTCAAGGGAGTGTGACAGTAAAAATTCATCTGGCAAGACATTCGCCTTAAGCTCAGGAGCATTTAAAATTTGACGCAATTGTAACTGGGCCCGTGACGAACCCAAAGTTCCGTAAGAAGCACCCGTAATCATCACCGGCTTATTCAAAAGTGGATAAATTCCATAAGATAACCAAGCCAAGGCATTCATCAACACTGCAGGAATTGAATGATCATATTCCGGTGTTCCAATAATAACCCCTTCTGCTTCCTCAATTTTACGAGCAATTTCGAGGACGGATTCTGGTACTTCTTTATTGGCCGGTTTATTAAAAACTGGTAGAGCACTAATTTCAACTAACTCAATCTCAGCCTTATCCTGAAAATGACGCTCTATATACTGAAGCAACTGACGGTTTGTAGATTTCGATGAATTTGTTCCAACAATTCCAATAAGTTTCATAGTCTTTTCCATTTCTATTTTTTCTACCTTTTTAAGTTTTCCTGTTGAATGGGAAGAGGCTTCGTTCTCCCCATCACGAAGGTCGCTGCCAAATAAAAGTCTTTTCAAGGCCACTAGATAACATAATCCGATTGTCATCCGTAATGAGAATCCCTTCAATACCAGGCTCCTGTTCAATCTGCCACAGAACCACTTCCAAACGTAAACCGAACAAACGAGTCGTCCATAACTCACACTCCAAGGATGTCGGTGCAACTATGGTTAAACTCGCCAAACTTGTCTCAATTGGATAACCTGTGGTCCGGTCAAAAATATGATGGTAGCGCTTGTTTCCAATCTGCAAATAGCGCTCATAAATCCCCGAGGTCACTACAGACCCTCCATCAATTGGAAGCAGTCCTAAATTCTCTCCTCTAGGCCGCTTGGGGTCCTGAATTCCAATCAACCAATTCCCATCCGGTCGGGCTAAATTCCTCCCCCAGACACGAACATTCCCCCCAAGATTAATCAAGATCGCTTGAATCCCTGGGTGATTTCGAGCATAGTCGATGACCTTATCCGCAATATAGCCCTTGGCCAAGGCACCTAAATCAAGCTTCATCCCTTGAACCTCAAGATAAACACTCTTAACTGTCGAATCCAGTTGAATAGCCCGAGGGTCTGAATGTCGTAAAGCATTTTGAATCTCATCAACTGTCGGTAGCTTGGCGTCATTAAACCCTATTCTCCAGGTTTGCACCAAGCCTCCGATGGCAATATTCAAATTACTAGGATCAGCTAAACTATGCTTCTTACCAATTTGAATCAAGTCAAAGAGATCCGGATGGACTTGAATCGCCTCAATTCCAGCCTGTTGATTCACTTGATTTAGTTCTGATTGTTTATCATTTGCGCTAAAACGCAAGGTATACGTTTCTAATAGTTGACGAATCTCCTTCAGACAGAGACTTGGCGCATCTGCTTCTATCTGAACATCGATAAGAGTTCCCATCATTTTTATCTGACAACTACTCTTCACTCCCGCCCCTTTCTTTTTCTTTTTTGAAATAATAAGGAAAACTTACACATCTATGATAACGCTTTCTTTATTAAAAGTCAACTACTCCCCGCATTTTATTTTGAGCAATAAAGGAAAAATACGATTCCTGTCACAAAGTAAAAACCCTGCCTCCAATCGGAAGCAGGGTTTTCATCAAATCGATTGGTTGTTCATGAAATCAAATGCGATTCCAATGATTACTAATCTTCTTCACGCCGTTTTCTAGCTTTCAAACCAACCACTCCAAGAAGTGAGGCAATACCTAATGCTGTTAGGGCAGCAGAAGAATCTTCACCAGTCTCTGGAAGTTGTTGCTCTGCATAAGTTGGTTGAGCAGGACGCGGCTGAGGCTTAGGCTCAGGTTGTGGCTCTGGCTTAGGCTCTGGCTTAGGCTCAGGTTGTGGCTCTGGCTTAGGCTCAGGTTGTGGCTCTGGCTTAGGCTCAGGCTGTGGCTCTGGCTTAGGCTCAGGTTGTGGAGTTGGATCCGGATTTTTCTCATAAGGTACCGGTGTATCCTTAGCAGGATCATTCGGATCTACGATTGAAGGCGGAATATAACCCTTCGTTGGATCCTCTGGATCAACTGGTTTCAATGGATTACCATTTGGATCTTTTGGTGTATAACCTGGGATGTATGGTAATGGTGGATTATTACTTGGATCCTCTGGAGTTTCATCATACGGTACTTTTGGAATTTCCTTACCTGGTTCAGTTGGAATAAATGGAATATAGCTTCCCAATTCACGGTACACATAGGTCACATGAGTTGATCCCTCTGTAACCTTACCAGTCTCGTTACCTTGAGTTTTACCTGGTACCAAGATGTAACGTTTACCATCCTTCTCAATAATCCGAGGTTTGTTGTCTGTGGTGTCATAAGGAGTGTCCACATCGCTTTCTGGTGTATCCACTACATCTTTCGCGATGGTTTCACCCTTCTCATTCACATAATGAACAACAACGTTACCCTTCTTCACTTCAGGTGTTGGATCTGGAGTTACCGGTACGTATGGTACTGGTGTATCCTTACCTGGATCGTTTGGATCTGTGATGGATGGTGGAACGTAACCCTTGGTTGGATCGTCTGGATCAACTGGTTTCAACGGCTCATTTGTTCCTGGTACTTTTGGTTCGTATCCTGGAATGTATGGCAATGGTGGGTTATTGCTTGGATCCTCTGGGGTTTCATCGTATGGTACTGGTGGTTTATCTGTTCCTGGTTTTGTTGGATCATAGCCATTTGGATCTTTTGGATCTCCATTTTCAGGAATGTATGGAATGTACTTACCTAACTCACGGTATACATAAGTGACTGTCTTCGTACCTTC